>NZ_CDRTEH010000004.1:0-235483 GCF_977054825.1 Agathobacter sp. | reverse complement strand
TTGCAGGCAAGACAGCATCGCAGCTTGAGGAGGTTGCCGGCAATTCCAAGACTATCACAGATGAGGTTAATGGAATCGCAGAGACACTTGAGACACAGACAGATGCTATCAAGCAGATTAATAATGGCGTAGAGCAGATTAACGATGTAGTTCAGACTAACTCAGCTTCTTCACAGGAGTGTGCAGCTGCAAGTCAGGAGATGAGCAGTGAGGCAGAGAGCTTAAATGAGCTTATACGTCATCTGAGAGTTGCTGAGCAGTAAGCATATTATATTGAATAGAATTATTGATGGTCACAATCAGGAGTGATTTGACGGTAACCGGATGTTACTGTTAAGGCTGAGGTGTGAAGCAGCAATATTAATATCCCCACGTTTATTTCCATGTATATGGCGAAAAACGTGGGGATATGTTATTATATGAGTATGACATTAAAAGATAGAATACCAAAAGAATTTTATAGCCTATTCCGCACAAAAAATATGGATGCATACATGCAGATAGTTGTTGCGTTATATGAGGAGAATAACGAGGTCTATGCATCACTGGGACTGACACGTGAGGAGTGTCAGATAATCATAGCGGATACCATATCAAAAACAGGCATTGTATGGCAGACTGATTATAATGAAGATGAGAGTGATAAAGATAGTGGCAGCATGGATAATCATGATGATTATAATCCTGATTCCGAAATTGATGTTATATATGACCAGGCCAGTTTCGCATACACCCTGACGCCATCAGCTATATTGGGCAGGCTTATAAACTGGGGCTGGATCAGGAGTGATTTTGATGAAAAGCTCAACACATATGTGATTGCATTTCCTCAGTACAGCCAGATGTATGCTGAGCTGTTTAAAAAGCTGCTTGTGGATGATGACAGCAGGGAGCGTGAGAGCATTCTGGCTGTTTACAGTGCGCTTTTTACATATTTTTCAGATCCGGAAAAAAATAATGATATTCTGAAAAATGCGTTGTATACGTCAAAAAATCTTGGTCAGCTTTTATCAAATATGCAGGATGGCATGAGGGCATATTTTGATGAGCTGTCACGTATGAAGAATTTTATCGGTATACAGAAGGTACTGATTAAGGAAATTAATAACAGTGATAGCAGACGTTATGCCATCCTTACAACCACGGATAGCTTTTATCGTTACAAGGAGGCTGTAAAGGAGCTTATAAGTAAAATCCTTAATCAGAACGATGACAGAAGGGCTGAGCTTGAGGGAATTCTTTCGCAGACTACACCAGGTACGTTTGAGAGAAAACGCTATGAGTACAGCGTGGAGTATTGTGATAAGGCAAATGAGCTTGTTTATAAGGTGGAGCATGAGTTTGACCTGATTGAGAGAAAGTACAACAAGCTTATTGAGCAGAAGACGATTTTTGCAAAGAGGGCGCTTGCAAGGATACACTATATCCTGCAGGAAGGCGCAGATGACGAGGATAATATAGTAAAGCTCATTAACCTGATAGATAAGAGTGATAAAACAGATGAGATACTTGGGGCTCTTCGAAACAGAATGAAGTTCACCAGACAGTTTTACAATGTAACGGACGACAGTTTTCCGGGAAGAAGAGAGAGAGGAAGAAGTGAGTTTGTTCCGTTTGTTATTGACGATGCTTCGGCAGGCGAAGATGATATGGCAGATTTTGTGCCAAAGCCATTGTATACCAAAAAGGAGCTTCAAAGCTTCAGAGATAAAAATATGCGTGATGGCATGTTTGTGACAGATGAACAGACTGTAGAATCCATGGAGGATCTGGAAAAGCTTCTGTTTTTATGGCAGGAGGAGACCAATGAGCGCATGGGTGAGGATACGGTGAGTCTGGATGGAGAGATAACAAAGAGTGATGGTGTAAGCTACTCAAGGCTTGTAATATCCAAATCGGACTCTAAACGAGAAGCATAGAAAAGAGAGCAATGTATGTTTGAATATATGGAGAATGTTTCGCCAAATGAGGCAGAAAATATTAGAAAAACTATTCAGGATCTGTTGAGACAGACCTGTATTTTGCAAATGAAGTGTGACCCCGTTACATTGATTCAAAGAGACAATCCAAGGTATCAGGTGTGTCTTAGAAACAGGGAGTTTATCTCTGATTATCTGGCTGTGCTTGACTGTGAGTTGGTTCATGACCAGCAGGAGCATCTTTTCAGGATAACGGGTGATGGTGTCATGCTCGAGAAGATGACTCTTCTTACTGCAAGGATTGTCATTATAATGAAGATGATATACAGGGATAAAATCATGGGCGAAGGGCTTAATGCGACAACAACGAATCTGGCAGAGATTCGTGAGTATGGCAGAAATACCAATCTGATTACCAGAAAGCTCACTAATCAGGAATGGTCAGACGCTCTTTTGCTTATGAAAACACATCAGATGATTGAACTGCCGGGGGCTATTGCAAGCCTGGAGGACAACACACCAATCTATATTTATGGTACAGTAAATATATTCTGCTCAGCCATGGATATAAATGAGCTTGTGCGCATGTACAGTGATGAGGTGGAGCTGATTAAGTATGATAACGAGTCGGCTGCAACACTTGAAGCTGCCGGATTGAATACAGAAAGCAGTTCTGTAAAACATACCCATGAATTTGCCAAGAACAGTGAAATGGAGGAGTTACCAATTGAGTCAGTCTAAGAAGATATTTACCAGAATGTGTCTAAACAACTGGGGCGGAATAAATCACAAGGTTTTGCAATTTAATGAGTATGTCAATTTGTTCAGTGGTAAGAGTGGCTCGGGAAAATCAACCGTCATGGATGCGATTCAGGTAATCCTCTACGGCAGCTTCAGCTCCACCTTCTTGAACAAGGCTGCAGATGATGCAAAAAACAGGAGAAGTGTTCTGAGCTATTTGAGGGGTGAGCAGAAGGATGGCTCCGCAAATCGTGGCGACTGTGATTTTTGTTCGGTCATAGCGCTTGAGATAGAGGATACAGGCAGTCATACATTTACATGTATAGGAATAGCATTTGAGGTACGAAAAAACGATTCTGAGATTAAGAGATTTGTGTACTTCAGTCATTCGGGCAGGATGCCGGAGCCTTCATATGTGACAGCGGACGGCTTTTGCTATTCAAATAATGATATTAAAAAGCTTGTAAATACTCGCTCACAGTCAGCTGATAGACGCGCCAGAGGGGATGTAAACCGTATTTACGCATCGAAGGAGGCATACCTTGGCACATTATATGATGTGATTTTAGGATATATTGATCCGAATCGTTTTATCACAATGGAAAAAAGTGCTATTGCACTCAGAATGACAAATGGAACAGGCCAGTTTATACGTGATTATATGTTTCCAAAGAGTGACTCGGGCACGATAGAGACTATCAGTGAGCAGCTCGATGCATACAGACAAATCAGGGAAAAAATAGAGGATATGCGCAAGCGTATTGAGCTTCTTAAGGAAATAAAGGAGTCAGGGCAGGAACTGGTAAATATCCAAAGCGATATTGTCATGGCAGAGACAATGATCAGGTGCATAGATATCGAGGATATGCGTGCAAAGATTCAGGCAGCTGAGGATGATAAAAAGCGTATTGAAGAAGAACAGGACAGGCTTTCAGAAAAGGCAGATGATATAGCCGGGCAGCAGGCAGCTGTGCAGCAGGAGTATATCCAGGTATGTGCAGATTTGAAATCGAGCGACTTAGGAAGCAAAAAGGATCAGCTTAGGGAGCTTGAGAAGAGAAGTCTCATGCTTACCGACAACAGCCGTCAGTGGATTAAAATCACAAACGGACTAAAGGCCTGGGATGAGGATGAGGTCATCACAGATTATGTGAGCAATGCAGTTTTAAACCTCATTGAAGAGATTGTGGATGGCGATGTCACAGAGGCAAAATGTCAGGAGCTTCATCTAAAGCTTGAGTCTATAAAGAAGGATATCGAGGATGAGCTCGAGGACAATACTTCGCAGAAAAATGAGATAACAAAAGAGCTTAAAGAGAAAAAACGTCTGGTCGATGATATGAAGAACAACCGCAAGTCGTACAGTGAGAGCCTGCGTTCGGCAAGAGCTGCGCTGCAGAGAGACTTAAGTGATAGATTTGGCGAGCCTGTGAAGGTACAGGTATTTGCGGATATGTTTGACGTACAGGACGAGGAATGGAAGAATGCCATAGAAGGACGTATGGGCAGGCTCAAGTTCTCACTTATCACAGAGCCGCGTTATGCGCATACTGCTGCTGTTATTTTCAGGGACATGAAGCAGTTTGAGGATGTTGACCTCATTAATTCCAGGGCTATCATGGACAGTGAACCAAAGGCCATGGATGGTTCGCTTTATGAGGCAGTGGATACAAAGGAAAAGTATGTAGATGTCTGCCTGAAAAGATATCTGGGACATATTATAAAGTGCCGGAGTGTTGACGAGCTTGAGCAGGTACGAGATGGAGTTACACCGGACTGCTACTCATACAGCAACTTTATTTTCAGACATCTGAAGAAGCGCGATTATACTACAAATGCCTGCATCGGAGGCAGGGTATCCAAGGCAAGACTTGCCGAGTATGAGGCAGATGTAGATAGACTTGAGAAGGACCAGATACAGCTTATGGGTATTATTTCAAGTCTCAAGGCACAGAGAGATTTTGAGTGCTTAAAGGGGGAGCCGGAGTATTTTGTGGGCCTTTCTGAGGCGTCAGATGAGCTTAAAGCAGTTAATTCGCAGAAAAATGAGCTCGAAGAGATTATTAGGACGATGGAGAATGGGCAGTACAAGGAGCTAAAGGAGAAAAAGAGGCTTCTTGAGAAAAACATCGATGCACTTAAGAGTGCTTTTTCACTGAATCAGCAGCAGATAAATGAAAAGATAAGCCAGCATGAGAAAATCATAGGTGCAAACGAACAGCGAAGAGCACAGCTGGAAGATATGTTACAGGGCTATGTTGCCGGAGAGGAGCTTGAGAAGCAGGTGCAGGATATGCTGCAGCATAGCTCAGGAGCATCGGTCAAGAGCAAACAGCGTGAGAAGCTTATTGAGCTGCAAGGCGCAGACGGAAATGGTGGCAGGCAGCAGTCGTGTGTTGAGACGTTGCAGACTGCCCGCTACAGGTATATAAAGGAGTTTCCGTCAGGTCAGTTCAGCGGAGCCGAGAAGTCAAATAAGGCATATGAGGAGCTGCTGGAGAAGTACGAGAAGGATTATGAGCCGGAATATGAGAGTGAGTTTGAGGAGCAGTGCAAGGTGATTTACAAAAGTCTCAGAGAGAATGTCATCGGTACAATCCACGGTGATATCAAGGCTGCAAAGCGCCATGCCTATGAGATAAACAGGCTTCTTAGGGAGACTAATTTCTCAGACAGTACCTATCAGATTAAGATAGAGCCGGCAAAGAACGAAAACGGTCAGTTCTATGATATGCTTATGGCGGAGGAACTGGACAGTAAAAATCCGGATAATGGCGGAATAGCTGGACAGATAAGCTTTGGTGAGGATGATTTTTATAAGAAATATGAGCAGAAAATTAAACTTTTGACAGACAAGTTCATGCCGCCAAGGGATGAGGATGAGCATCTGCGAATGCAGAAGCGCAAGGAAATGGAGCAGTATGCGGATTACCGCAATTATCTGTCATTCAGCATGTATGAGCAGGTTACGGACGAAAACGGCCGTGTCATCAGGGAAAACTTTGTAGATGACATGGCAGGACGTGATTCGGGAGGCGAGGGACAGAACCCTAAGTATGTTGCGCTTCTTGCGGGCTTTGCGATGCTTTATATGCAGCAGAGCAATCGTGATTCAAAGATTAAGCTGGTGCTTTTGGATGAGGCATTTTCCAAGATGGATCAGGAGCGAAGTGCGGTGTGTCTCAAGTATGCAAGGAAGATGGACTTGCAGCTGATTGTCTGTGTACCGGATGAACGTCTGCAGTCGCTTATCCGAAATGTGGATTGTGTATATGGCTTCAGGCGGCATAATAATCAGATTTCTATGATGCATATAGACAAGGGTGATTATCTGAAATTGATGGAGGGATAGATATGGCATATTATATAGCAGAAGGTGCCGTTGTTAAGGGTCAGGTGACAATGGCTGACGGAGCAAGTGTATGGTATAATGCAACTGTAAGAGGCGATTCAGAACCGATAGAAATCGGCAGAAATTCGAATATACAGGACAATGCGGTGGTACATGTGGACTTAAGCCACAGTGTCAGAATCGGTGACAATGTGACAATAGGACACAGCGCAATTGTTCACGGGTGTACTATAGGTGATAATACACTCATCGGCATGGGAGCTATCGTATTAAATGGAGCAAGGGTTGGTAAAAACTGCATAATAGGTGCGGGCGCTCTTGTCACCCAGGGCACCGATATTCCTGACGGAAGCCTCGCATTTGGTTCGCCGGCAAAGGTGGTCAGGGCACTGACAGATGAAGAGATAGCAGAGAATCATCGCAATGCCATGCATTATGTGGAGATTGCGAGGGAGTCGCTGATTTAATATTGGACGGATTATTTACATAAACTTTGCAAATGGGTGGTAGCGGATTTTACATAAAAAAAATAAAATCGTAATCTGGGACATACAAAACAGGGAAGGTATAATTTATGAAATCAAAAGAAGACAATACACAAAAGAAAACCAAAAAACTCTCATCAAAGGAGCTCTCATGGGTATTATATGATGTGGGAAATTCCGCATACACACTGCTTGCGTGTGCGCTCATACCGATATGGTACAAAAGCCTTGCCGTTGGAGATGGTGCAGGGCAGATTTCATCTGACAGGGCAACCGCGTATTATGCGGTGGCAATAGCTGTGATGACAGTTGTATCAGCACTTATCGGGCCTGTCTGTGGTGCGATAGCAGACCATATGCGTATCAAAAAGGCTATTTTTTCAACGACCGTAGTTGTTGGAGTGTCGGCATGCATACTTAACGGTTTTACACCTACATGGGTGCTGTTTCTTGTTATCTATGTGCTTACAAAGATATTTTACAATGCATCGCTGGTGTTTTATGACTCGATGCTTGTCGATGTGACGACAAAGGATAGAATGGACGAGGTGTCTTCCTACGGCTATGCCTGGGGATATCTGGGCTCGTGTGTGCCGTTTCTCGTTTCACTTGCAGCGTACATCTGTGGACCGGATATGCTTGGATACATATCAAACCGCCTGTCGATGATAATAGGCTTTGCGGTTACAGGAATCTGGTGGTTTGTTGTTACAATTCCATTGTTTAAGAGCTATAAACAGGTGAATTATGTATCTGATGCAGCAGACAAAGATATTCATAAGAATTTTGAAAATGATGTATTTATAAGAGACAATATCAAAGAGAAAAGCAAAACAAACAAAAATCCGGGTGTCCTAAGACTCATAGCTGACGCATTTGCACAGATTTTTGGAACAATCAAAAAAATAGCTACAAAAGATAAAAAAGTAGGACTGTTTTTGGTTGCTTTTTTCCTTTACATAGATGGTGTAGGTACTATAATAGATAATTGTATAAACATAGGAACTGATTTAAAGCTCGATTCAGTGGGACAGGTAGTGTTTTTACTTTTTACACAGATAGTGGCATGCATCGGTTCACTTGTTTTTGGAAGACTGTCACAGAAATACAAAACTACAACGCTTTTGTATGTCTGCATTGCGGGATATTTTGCAGTTTGTCTATATGCACTTACACTGCATGATCTGATTGGCTTTGGAATCATGGCATTTGGTGTGGGATGCTTCCAGGGCTCATTGCAGGCGCTGTCACGCTCATATTTTTCAAAGATTATTCCTCCTGAGAACTCGGGAGAGTACTTCGGAATCTATGATATTTTTGCAAAGGGAGCTTCATTTTTAGGCTCGCTTGTCATCGCGTCAGTAAAGCTTGCAGGCGGTACGATAAATGTGGCGGTTGCAACTATGGCAATATTCTTTGCAGTGGGATTTGTATTTTTAAGGCTTGCAGACAGATATGATGCACCGAGGCATGAAAATAACTAAAATAAAAAGTAATGAAAGAAGGCTTAAAGCATGATAAACACAGAGGGAACAAAGGTCTGGGCACACAGAGGAGCATCCGGATATGCACCGGAGAACACACTTGAGGCATTCAAGAAGGCAGAAAAGATGAAGGCTGACGGCGTGGAGCTTGATGTGCAGCTCACAAAGGATGGAGAGCTTGTGGTCATACACGATGAGACCGTGGACAGAGTGAGTGGAGAGAAAGGCTTTGTAAAGGACTATACACTAAAGGAGCTGAAGCGGCTCAATGTGTCAAAGCACATGCCGTCCTATGACAAGAAGACTCGTATTCCAACACTCGATGAGGTGTTTGATTTGCTCAAAAACACAGAGATGACCATAAATATCGAGCTCAAAAACGGTATCGTACAGTACAAAAATCTGGAGAAAAAGGTACTGGCGCTCGTGGAAGAGTATGATATGCTTGACAGAATCTGGTGCTCATCATTTAATCATGAGTCGATTGTGCGCATGAAAAAGCTTTGCCCTGATATGAGGTGCGGTCTGCTTTTTTCTGACATTATAGTAAATCCGGCAGAGTATGCAAGCGAGCTTCATGTGGATGCGCTTCATCCGGCAACCTACCATATGCAGGATGAAAACTACATTGACAAGGCGCACGGAAGAGGACTTAGAGCTCATGTATGGACTGTAAATGAAAAGCATGAGATGAAGGCGCTTGTCAAGGCAGAAGCAGATGCAATTATCACAAATTATCCGGATATTGCCGTAGAAATAGTAAAAAATGCCTAGAAGATATATAAAAATGCACAGGAATCTATTTTATGTAAAGTTGAGTAAAGAATTGTAAAGTTTTTACCTTAATTTTACATAACTGCGTTTTGGACTTTACATTAGCTTGATATTATTAACTTGTTGAATAGTTATTGATTAATTTTAATCATTTATCATGCTAATGGAGAAATCATGTTGAAAAAGAAATTACTAAAGAAAGCGGCTGTCATAGGAATGATGGCAACAATGATAACAGGCTGTTCACAAGAGGTACAAACTACCCATGTGGATGGCCTTAATTCGTTGGGAAAAATTGAGGTTGTTTCGCGAGAAGAGGAATCCGGAACGAGAAATGTCTTTGCAGAAAAGACAGGGATTTTGGATGAGACAACCGGAAAGGATAAGGCTACAGACCAAAGCATTGTAGCAGATAGCAATGAAACAGCATATGAAAAGACCGCAGAGGACAAAAATGCTATCGCATATGTGTCATCGGGTGTGGAGCTTGATGATAACAAGGTAAAGACAGTCACCATATATGGCAACGATCTTACAAGGTCATTTTATTTGGCTTACAAGGGAGAGCTAAACGATGTTGAGGATGACTTTGTGCGTTACATATCAACGCAGGGACAGGAAGTGGTCAGTGAGAAGTATACTGCAGTTGCGAAGCCGGGCTCATTTCTGTCAGACAAGGCCGGCGGAGAGATTAAGATTGGCGGTTCTACATCAGCGGCACCACTTGTAAAGGAACTGGCCGACAAATATATGGAGATAAATCCAAATGCTAAAATTACAGTTACAGAGACTGATTCAGGCAACGGACTGACAGGAGCGATGGAGGGAACATATGACATCGGAATGTCATCGCGTGAGCTTAAATCATATGAGAATGAGCTTCTCACGAAGGTTGAGATTGCGAAGGATGAGGTACATGTGATTGTAAATAAGGAAAATCCGATTGAGAGGATTTCGATAGAGCAGCTTGGAGAGATTTACACAGGAAAGTTAACAGAATGGGCACAGCTAAACGGCAAAGCGGAGGATAAGTAGATGAATGAAACGGTAAAAATTATATTTGGCCTGTTGGGAGGCCTGGCAGTATTTATATACGGCATGAACATGATGAGCGAATGCCTGCAGAAGGCAGCAGGAGAGAAGATGAAGGCAATTCTTGCGATGCTCACCAAAAACCCGGTGCTTGGAGTGCTTGCAGGAGCGCTTACTACAGCAGTGCTTCAAAGCAGCAGTGCTACAACAGTCATGGTAATCGGCTTTGTCAGCGCGGGACTTATGAGCTTACCGCAGGCAATTTCAATTATTTTAGGTGCTAACATCGGTACGACGATGACAGCACAGATTATCGCATTTAAGATATCTGACTATATTTATCTGATAATATTTGCAGGCTTCATATTAAGCTTTGTATGTAAAAAGGAAAAAGTAAAAAATATCGGACAGACAATATTTGCATTCGGTCTTTTATTCCTGGGAATTGAGACTATGGGAAGTGTTATGAAGCCGCTTGCTTCAAGCCCGTTTTTTGTAGATATGATTGGAAAGGTAGCACATATTCCTGTACTGGGTGTTGCAGTTGGAGCACTCATGACACTTGTGGTGCAGAGTTCAAGTGCAACAATCGCAGTATTGCAGAACTTTGCATCTCAGGCAGGACCTGACGGAGTGACAAGCATCATAGGACTGGCAGGAGCTATCCCGATTCTCCTCGGTGACAATATCGGAACTACAATTACGGCAGTGCTTGCGTCAATCGGACAGTCAAAGGATGCCAGAAGAACAGCCTTTGCACACTGTGTATTCAATATATCCGGAGCAATTTTATTCCTTTTTCTTGTGAAACCATATGCTGCCCTGATACAGTTTATTTCACCAAAGGGAAATGAGGTGGATGTCATCTCAAGACAGATTGCAAATGCACATACAGGCTTTAACCTGACAATGACGCTTATCTGGATACCGCTTATCCCTGTAATGGTAAAGATAGTTATGAAGCTTGTGCCGGAAAAAACCAGCGTTACAGAGATTGCAATGGGTCAGCCAATGTACCTCGATACCAAGCTCATCAGCCAGCCGGTGGCCGCAATGCAGCTTGTTGCAAAGGAAACGCTCAGATGTGCTGATATTGTTGAAGAAATGTTTGTAAATTTGCATGAATGTATTGACAAAAACGGCAAAAATATCGAAAATGAACTTGAAGAGAGTGCACAGACATTACAGAAGCTTTATGTGTCAATAAACGACTATCTGGCTTCCATGTACTCAGAGGGTGTACTGACAGAGGAACAGGCATCACAGAGTGCGGGAGTGCTTTATGTACTGTGCGATATAGATAGAATTGGAATATTATTAAACGAAATAGTCAATACCATATCTGTGGAAAATAAGAGCAAGCACAAATATTCAAAGGATGCATTAAAAGAGCTGAGAAAGGCGATGGCACAGATTCATGAGATATATACTGCTTCAATAAGAGCCATTTCAGGTGATGGAAGCATGGATATTGAGGTCCTTCAGAAACAGAAGGATGAGGTTATGGCGCTTGATGAGAGGCTGCGTAAAAACCATATCACCCGTGTCGGAAAGGGCAAATGTGATTCAAAGCTTACAGCTCAGTACAACGAGATGCTTCACAATATAGACCGAATCGGAAACAGCTGTGTGAATCTCGTGGAGGTCGCCAATGATAATGTGACCATGCAGTCATTTTTCATAGATGATGATGACAACGGAGAGGTAAATATTGCATAGGGAAAGAGTTTTGAAGGCACTTGCACAGCTGCTTGTCGGGGTGGAAAATAAGCTTCATCTGGCAGACAGAAGGAGACGCCGTGAGGATAAACTGATAGAGCGGGCAAGACTGCTTGAAATGCAGCGGGCACAAAATAAAACGAACTTAAAAGACGCAGAAGCGAATGGAAAAATATCATATAGAATAGGAGCATATATGCAGATGAAAAAACTGGAAGAAGTTTACACAAACAGGGAGCTGTCATGGCTACAGTTCAATGAGCGAGTATTAAATGAGGCGGGCAATCCAAGAGTACCGCTTGCAGAGAGACTGACCTTTGCATCAATCTACCAGACAAATCTGGATGAGTTTTTCATGGTAAGAGTCGGATCACTCATGATGCAGATGAATTCAAAGGAAAAGATTTTCGAGAACAAGACAAAGATGTCGAGTGAGGAGCAGGTATCGGCAATACTTGACAGAGTATGCGAGCTTGAGAAGAAGAAAGCAAGGATATACGAGCAGCTCATGGGTGAGCTCGAGCCAAAGGGTGTGCGCATAATCAATTTCAACAAGCTGTCAAAGGATGAGGGAGATTTGCTGGAGGCATATTTTGATGCACACATTGCACCTTTCCTCTCTCCGATGATTATAGGAAAGCAGCAGCCGTTCCCATTCCTTGCCAATAAACAGCTCTATGCGGTAGTGCTTTTAACTACACAGAAGGGGAAGAAAAAGACAGGTATCGTGCCATGCTCAAACAGCGTATTCAAGCGTCTTATCGAGATACCTACAAGACCGGGCACATTTATGCTGTCAGAGGAGCTTATTTTACACTTTGTATCCAAGCTCTATCCAAAGTATGTAATCCGTGAGAAATCAATCATGCGTGTGACACGTAATGCGGATATCGATGCGCAGAGCATGTATGATGAGGATATGGATTATCGTAACATGATGGAGGAGCTCATCAAGAAGAGAGTGCGTCTTGACCCTGTAAGAGTTGAGCTATCAAGAAAAATCAACCGCAAGGCGATTGATGAGCTTTCAAGCTTCCTTGAGATTGGCAAGAAGCATTTTATCAGCGTAAAGACACCGCTTGATATGTCGTTTGTATTCCAGCTTCAGCACTATCTGCGCGACAAGCAGGAGCTTTTCTTTGAGAAGCGTGCTCCGCGTGATACACCGGAGCTTTCACTCAAGGAGAGTATAATCGGACAGGTTGAGAAAAAGGACGTGCTTCTTTCATATCCGTTTGAGAGCATGAAGCCTTTTATCAAGATGCTTAACGATGCAGCAGAGGACCCTGATGTGGTTTCCATCAAGATGACACTTTACAGAGTGGCAGACAAGAGCCAGATTATCGATGCCCTTATAGAAGCCGCAGAAAACGGCAAGGAGGTTATAGTGCTTGTCGAGCTGCGTGCGAGGTTTGACGAGGCTAACAACATAGAGATGTCACACCGCCTTGAGGATGCAGGCTGTCAGATACTTTACGGACTCGGCGATTACAAGGTTCACTCAAAGCTCTGCCTTATCACAAAGAAAAAGGGCGATGGCTATGAGTACATCACTCAGATCGGTACAGGAAACTACAATGAGAAGACATCGCGTCTTTACACAGATTTGTCCCTCATCACTGCAAATCAGGAGATTGGAGCGGATGCATCAAGGGTATTTATGGCGCTTCAGAGAGGAGAGACTGTTTCGGACGGCGATGTAAAGCATCTGCTTGTTGCACCAAAATGCTTACAGAACAGGATTGTTGACATGATTGATGAGCAGATTGCCAAGAAGAATGCAGGAAAACCTGCATATATCGGAGTAAAAATTAACTCTCTCACTGACAAGGTGCTTATCGACAAGCTTATCGATGCATCACAGGCAGGAGTGAAGGTAGAGCTTATTGTCAGAGGAATCTGCTGTGTGAAGCCTCAGGTGGAGGGCGCAACAGAAAACATCACTGTAATAAGCGTTGTAGGAAGATATCTTGAGCATTCACGTATATACAGATTTGGTGTGGGCGATGATGAGAAGATTTACATTGCATCAGCAGATTTTATGACCAGAAATACCGTAAGACGTGTGGAGGTTGCAACACCTGTATACGATGCGCATGCTAAGGACAAAATCCGCCATATCTTTGATACGATCATGACAGATGATGAGAAGGGCAAGGAGCTTCGCGCTGATGGCGAGTATGTGGACAGAAAGATAAACAGCACACCTGTAGATTCACAGGAGCAGTTCTTTGAGGAAGCATACAAAAATGCTGATAAGAGTGCAGACAATCAGTAAAAATGAGATAATCAGGATTTCAAAAGGCTTATGAATAGCTATAAAATTTTAAATAAAAGCTGCTGCATACGTGGATAAATGTATGCAGCAGTTTTTATTGTTCTTGCGATATTATATTTAGATGTAAGTCAGAGACAGCACACATAACATGATACAGCCCAGATTATGGTAGAAATTTTTAATCGGGCTATGTATAATGCTTTTTACCGTTGAAATCATGATGAAAACCATTGATATGGCAAACATTATGTGTGTCAGAATAAGTGTCTGGTGATAATCCCTGATTCCTGATACAAAGGTTGCTGCACCAAAGAATAAAAGCTCACGTCCGATTATCTGCTGATGCGCCAGCGGAATGAAAAGAAGGAGCATTGCAATACCGAGTGCCATTCAACATAATTTACATATGTTTTACACAACACAGTTTATTTTTATGTAGAATATAAAATAAGAATTATGTAGTTATACTACAAATGTTATTTATAGAATTTGTAGTATAACTACAAGCTTGAGAGTATACAAGAATATATAATAATACTGTGGAAAGGAAAATTATGAACGAAAAAGAAAATATAGATTATAAAATCAGGACAATGTATTCAGAAATGCGGAAATCAGAGAAGAAAGTGGCAGATTATGTACTCAAAAATGAGCTTGAATGTGGAAGGATTTCCCTTGAGAAACTGGCAAAGAGGAGTGATGTGAGCCAGCCTACGGTGGTACGATTCGTAAAGGCACTTGGATATGACAGCTTCAAGGAGTTTCGTTACAGCCTTGTCAGGGAAATATCAGAGCTTGAGAGCAGAAGAATGAAGGATTATTCACTGCAAAATTACAGGATAACACCGGGGGATGATTTAAAGTATGTGCCGGCGAAGGTAGTTGCATCGACAGTTGGAATATTGGAGAATATGTTAAAGAGCATATCGCAGGATGAGTTTAAAAAGGCAATAATGATGATAGCAAAGGCGAAAAAGATTGTGATATGTGCGGTAGAAAACTCGACAGCAGTGGCAAATGATTTGAACACAAAGCTCTTATATCTGGGATATGATTGTCGGTTTGATGAGGACTATTATATACAGCATATTCAGGTTGCTGCAATGACAGAGAAGGATCTGGTGATAGGTATATCGTACTCCGGTCAGTCGAAGGATACCGTAGATGCAATGAAACTGGCAAAAAAAACAAAAGCGCAGACGATTTGTATTACAAACTTTGCCGAGTCGAGAATATCCAAATGGGGTGATGTGGTACTGTGCAGTTCTCAGAAGCAATGGATGTACGGTGACTGTATTTTCTCAAGAAGCTCTCAGATGGTCATAAACGATATGATTTACATGGGGCTTATTACATTTGACTACAACCGGTGCACGGATAATCTGGACAAGAACAGTGAAATAATACAAAACAGAGGATATGACCTGTAGTTTTTCTACAAAAGGTCATATCCTTTTTTGTTACATGTGTTTACAAGTTTGTTACAAAAGCCTTACTGAGATTTGATTGTATTTGATGGTGGTTAAATCTATACTCAAGTCAGCTTGAAGGAAAGCAACAGAAAAAGGAGAAAAATATGCTTGAATTAGAACATATTAAAAAGGAATATGACGGTGTAACAATCTTAAATGATATAAATTTACAGATAAACGATGGTGAGATTGTTTCCATACTTGGACCGTCAGGATGCGGTAAAACGACATTATTAAATCTTATATTAGGATTGGTTGAGGCAGACGGAGGTAAAATCATTTTTAATGGAAAAGACATCACCTACACTCCGATGGAAAAGAGGGGCTTTAATATAGTATTTCAGGATTACGCTCTTTTTCCAAACCTAAATGTTATCAAAAATATTAGGTACGGCTTGAAAAATAAACCAGGCATTTCATCTGAAAAGGAAATCAATGATTTGATAGAGCTGCTTGGGTTAAAGGAACATCTGAATAAGAAGATTGAACAGCTTTCAGGAGGACAGAAGCAGAGGGTGGCACTTGCAAGAACACTTGTGATGAAACCTAAAATATTACTGCTGGATGAGCCGCTTAGTGCCCTTGATGGTGTTATAAAAGAGTCGATCAAAGCAAAGATCAGGGAGATAGCAAGAGAGTATCATCTTACAACAGTTATCGTCACACATGATCCGGAGGAGGCACTCACTCTTTCAAATCATGTAATGATAATAAATAAGGGAAACATCTCACAGTTTGGAACTCCGGATGAAATAGTGAATACTCCGAAAAATGAATTTGTTGAGAAATTCATTCTGCAGCAGCTTGAGATTAAACGAAATAATATTTATACATTATTTGAGTCGCCGGAGCTGATAACCGGTGTGGGAGCATAGAGGTGTCAAAGGTGAAAACGAAAAGTAAAGAATTAAAAATAATATTTGCAATTTTATTACTGCTTTTTGCCGCGTTTTTAGTTTACCCGGCAGCAAGACTTCTGGTGAAATCCTTTGCCAATGATAGCGGATTCACATTGAGTATGTATAAGGAGGTTTTTGCGGGAAAAGGATTCCTTAAAGCATTATTAAACAGCTTTAAGGTAGCGGGCGCGAGCGGACTTACCACAACAATTATTGCGTTTTGTATGGCATATACGCTGCATTATACAAACTCACCGGTTGTAGTTAAAAGGCTGATAAAAACAGTAGCAGTGTTGCCAATGCTTCTGCCAACGCTGACATATGGATTTGCAATCATCTATTCCTTCGGAAAGCAGGGACTTCTGACAAGACTTTTTGGCAGACAGCTTTTTGATATATATGGTTTCAATGGCCTTTTGATTGGATATGTAATCTACACGCTTCCGGTTGCATTTATGCTAATAAACAATACTTTGGGATATGTGGACAAGAAATTTACTGTGGTGTCACGTCTGATGGGCGACAGTGCGTTTAAGAATTTTATGATGACAGTAATCAGACCGTTGCTTGGCACATTTGCAACCGCATTCATACAGTGTTTTTTTCTTTGCTTCACGGATTTCGGTATTCCGGCATCTGTTGGGGGCAAATACGATGTCATCGCAAGCGTACTTTACAGACAGATGCTTGGAAGTGTGCCTGATTTTGGAAAGGGCAGTGTAGTAGCCGTTATCATGCTGGTGCCGTCTGTAGTGAGTATCATTATTCTGACATATCTTGAAAGATACAACATCAGATACAGTAAAGTGTCACAGGTTGAGCTTAAAAAAAACCCCGTAAGAGATATAGTATGCAGCCTGCTAAGCATCATGTTTTGTGTATGTGTGGCATCAATTTTTATGGTAATATTTGTCATTCCGTTTGTACAGGACTGGCCATACAAAACATCATTTTCAATGGTTCATTTTAAAACAGCATTGTTTAATGAAGGACTTTCCGAGGTGTACAAAAACTCAGTTATAGTTGCACTTTTGACCGCTGTTATCGGAACTGTTGTGGCCTATGCGGCAGCGCTTGTGACAGCGCGAAGCAGCACAAATACAAAATTAAAAAAGATGATTGATTATATAGCGATGGTCACAAACACAATACCGGGAATGGTTCTGGGACTGGCATTTTTGTTCACCTTTTCAGGAACATTTTTGCAGGGAACATTCGCAATAATCATCATATGTAACATAATACATTATTTTTCAACACCATATCTTATGATTAAGGGCTCTCTTGAGAAGATGAATGCTTCGTGGGAGACAACGGCACTGTTGATGGGTGATAACTGGATTAAGACAGTTGTCAGAGTTGTCACACCAAATGCGGCATCAACACTTATAGAGGTGTTTGGATATTATTTTGTAAATGCAATGGTCACAATCAGTGCGGTTATTTTTATTGCTGGAGCAAGAACTATGGTACTTACAACGAAGATAAAGGAGCTTCAGTATTATAACAAATTTAATGAGGTATTTGTACTTTCACTGCTTATACTTGCAACCAATCTGACAGCAAAACTTGTTATTGGATTGCTGGCAGATATAAATAAAGTCAAAGAATTTAAGGAGAAAATCAAAATGAAAAAAAGATTATTAAGAAGAGCCGCATGTGCAGGAATTGTAGGTGTGGTAGGGCTGTCAACACTGTTTGTCGGTGGTTGCGGCAGCAAAAAAAGTGAGGATTCGCAGGTGGTTATATATTCAAACGCTGACGATGAGGCGGTGGATGCTATGAAGGCTGCACTTGATTCAAATGGTTTCAAGAATCAGTATATTTTCCAAACCTTCGGAACATCGGAGCTTGGAGGAAAGCTTTTGGCAGAGGGCAAAAACATAGAGGCTGACCTTGTTACCATGAGTACATTTTATGTGGAGAGTGCACAGGATCAGAACAAGATGTTTAGGACTCTTGATTTTGAACACAATACACTTGAGGAATATCCTTCGTATTGCACACCTATAACTGCGCAGGAAGGTACAATCATCGTAAATACAGAGCTGATGAAGGAAAACAAGCTTGACAATCCGACATCACTTAAGGATCTTGCAAAGCCTGAGTATAAGGGTCAGATTGCAGTGACAGATATTGCATCATCATCTACAGCATGGCTTTTAATTCAAGGGCTTGTATCAGAATATGGTGAGGATGGAGCAAAGGATGTATTAAAGGGAATATATGAGAATGCAGGTGACCATATAGAGGAATCCGGTTCGGGGCCGCTCAAGCTTGTCAGGGCAGGTGAGGCTGCAGTGGGCTTTGGTCTCAGGCAGCAGGCAGTGGCAGATAAGGAGTCAGGTCTTCCGATTGATTACATAGATCCAAAAGAAGGCAACTTTACTCTCACAGAATCAGCAGCAGTTGTAGATAAGGGTGACAAGACCAATAATAAGGCAATGGAGATGGCAAAATGCATCATTGAAAAGGGCAGGGCAAAGCTTTTAGAGAGTTATCCAATCCCATTATATGATGGTGAGACAGTTGCAGATTCGGAAAAATCGGGCAACCCCAAGAAATTCTCAGAGCCGCTCACAGTTGATTTATTAAAGAAGCATCAGGCTCTTTCAGAGGAGTGCAAGCCACAGTAAGATTATAAATGCGGTAATGTTTTAAATGAGCATACGACAAAAAATAACATAACAGAAAGAAGATAGAAACAATAATGAAGAACTACAAATTACTTACACCGGGACCACTTACCACAACAGATACTGTTAAAAAGGAGATGCTTTTTGACCATTGTACATGGGATGATGATTATAAAGCAATCACGCAGGAAATTCGTTCAAAGCTTTTGGAGCTGGCACATGTTTCAGAGGATGAGTACACATCCATACTTATGCAGGGAAGCGGAACCTTTGGCGTGGAGGCCGTTATAACCAGTGAAATTGGTGAGGGCGATAAGCTTTTAATCTGTGCAAACGGAGCCTATGGAGAGAGAATGGAGGATATTGCAAAGCATGCGCATATTTCTTATACCATATATCATGAGGATTATGACAAAGTACCTGATGCAGTAAAGGTTGGTAAAATTTTAGACAGTGACCCGGATATCACACATGTCTCAATGGTTCACAGTGAGACAACCTCAGGTATTTTAAATGATATTGAGTCTGTAAGCCGTGTAGTAAAGGCACACAGAAGGACTATGATTGTAGATGCAATGAGCAGCTTTGGCGGTGTGGATATACCGGTGGCAGACTGGGGTATTGATTTTATCATCAGCAGTGCCAACAAGTGTATTCAAGGTGTTCCGGGTTTTTCGTTTATCATTGCCAATAAAGAGAAGCTTATTGCTTCAAAGGGAAAAGCTACAAGTCTCTCCTTAGATATCTACGATCAGTGGGAGACAATGAGCAAGGATGGAAAATGGAGATTTACGTCACCTACACATGTTGTGCTCGCATTTGCTCAGGCGCTTCGAGAGCTTGAACAAGAGGGTGGAATTACAGCAAGACATAGGAGATATTCGGACAACAATAAGCTTCTTATCAGCAGAATGAGAGAGCTTGGATTTAAGACATACATTGATGTGGTGCATCAAGGACCAATTATTACAACCTTCCTATATCCGGAAAATCACAAATTTGATTTCACTGATATGTACCAATACATTAAGGAAAGAGGTTATGCAATCTATCCGGGCAAGGTGACAGAGGCGGACACATTCCGTATCGGAAATATTGGTGAGATTTATGAGGCGGATATTATTAAGGTTACAGATATCATAAGAGACTTTCTGGCTGAATAAGCAGAAATTATAGTTACAATACAGGGAGAAAACATGAAACAGGAAAATAGATTTGATGCAGTAATTTTTGACTGGGCGGGAACAACAGTGGATTACGGTTGTTTTGCACCGGTACAGGCCTTTATTGAGGTGTTTAAGCACTTTGGTATAGAACCGACTATGGAAGAGGTTAGAAAACCGATGGGAATGTTAAAGAGAGACCATATAAAGACAATGCTTTCAATGGACAGAATCTCAAATGAGTGGCAGAAAAAGTATGGACGTAATTGGAGAGAGGAGGATGTGGACGAGCTCTATGCACTTTTTGAGGAGAAGCTTCTTGGTATCCTGGAGGGCTTTGCAGATGTAAAGCCATATGTGCTTGAGACAGTCGGGGAGCTTAGAAAACGAGGTATAAAAATTGGCTCAACCACAGGCTACACAGATAAAATGATGGAAATAGTAGTATCAAAAGCAAAGGAAAACGGATATGAGCCTGATGCCTGGTTTTCACCGGATTCAACAGGTAGCTTTGGAAGACCATATCCATATATGATTTTTAAAAATATGCAAAGGCTCGGTGTTATGTCGGTAGAGCGTGTGATGAAGGTTGGAGATACAGTTTCAGATATAAGAGAAGGAAGGAATGCAGGTGTGTATACAGTGGGAATTGTCGAAGGAAGCTCGGAGATGGGGGTGACAAAAGAAGAATATGATAAGATGGGGGACATTGAGAGAATTGCCCGTGTCGAGGCGGTGAAGGAAAGGTTTCTGAAGGCTGGAGCTGATGAGGTAGTGCTCGATATGAGAAGTCTTATGGCTATAATGTAAAGTCTGCGTGTGACACCCGGCGAAAGCCGGGTGTTTTTTAATACGAGAAAATAGTAAAATTGCCTTATTGCTAATATTAAGTAATTGTGTTAATGATAAAAGTTGGAACCTGTGCAAATGAAGATATAGAAATTGATAGTGGGAAAATTATTTACGATATCAAGTTTCCGTTGTATTATAATAACAAAGAACGAACTTATATAATAAATATCGAAGCTTGGATATGAACTATATCTTAAGTTTATTGGAGGAAAGATAATATAATGGGCAAAAAAGAAGCAAAGACAAATGCAATAAGAATACTTGAAACAATGAAGATTCCATACGAGGCACGCACGTACGAGTGCGATGACTTTGTGGATGCTGCTCAGATAGCGGACAAGCTTGGACTTGACCATGCAGGCATGTACAAAACTATCACGACAGTCGGCAAAAGCGGTGGATATTATGTGTTTGTAGTACCGATAGATGACGAAATTGATTTCAAAAAAGCCGCAAAGGCAGCAGGCGAGAAGTCCATAGAGATGCTGCATCTAAAGGATTTAACAAAGGTTACTGGCTATATAAGAGGCGGCTGTACGTCAATCGGCATGAAAAAGCAGTATCCTACATTTATCCATGAGGCGGCTAAGGAGCAGGACAAAATCACAGTCAGCGGAGGCAGGCTAGGGCTTCAGATTACGCTGGCACCGGATGATTTGTGCAGGGCGGCAAAGGCAGAGTATGCAGATATCATAAAATAATTAAAATGAGAGTCTTTTTCCTAGGCTTTTACAAGTCAGTGTGTTATAATAAAGAAAGCTGGCGATTGCTAAGACAGATTGTTTTGCGAATAAACCTACATTGCAATCGTAATAATAGAACTAAAGCAGAGGAATAATAGAGATGGAAAAAATTATTTTAACAGGAGACAGACCAACAGGCAGACTCCATATAGGCCATTATGTGGGCTCGCTTCGCAGAAGAGTGGAGCTTCAGAATTCAGGAGAGTATGACAAAATATTTATCATGATTGCCGATGCACAGGCACTCACAGACAATTTTGACAATCCTGAGAAAATCAGACAGAACATCATAGAGGTAGCACTTGATTATCTCTCAGCAGGACTCGACCCGGCCAAGTCTACACTGTTTGTGCAGTCACAGATTCCGGAGCTCACAGAGCTTACATTTTTCTACTCAAATCTCGTTACAGTATCGAGACTTCAGAGAAACCCTACAGTAAAGAATGAGATTAAGCTCAGAAATTTTGAGGCAAGTATACCGGTTGGCTTTTTTAATTATCCAATCAGCCAGGCTGCAGATATCACTGCCTTCAAGGCTACAACTGTTCCGGTAGGAGAGGATCAGCTCCCTATGATAGAGCAGACCAGGGAGATTGTCAGAAAGTTCAATTCTATCTACGACGAGGTGCTTGTTGAGCCGGATGTGCTTTTACCTGAGAATGAGGCATGCTGCAGGCTTCCTGGTACAGATGGCGGACAGAAGATGAGCAAATCATTGGGCAACTGTATCTATCTGGCTGATACAGAGGCAGATGTCAAGAAGAAAATCATGAGCATGTATACAGATCCGACACATATCCAGATTTCAGATCCGGGACATGTGGAGGGCAATACAGTATTCACATATCTTGATGCTTTTTCAAAGCCTGAGCATTTTGAGGAGTATCTGCCGGAGTATGCTAATCTTCAGGAGCTCAAGGATCACTATACAAGGGGTGGCCTTGGTGATGTGAAGATTAAGAAATTCCTCAACAATATCATGCAGGAGGAGCTTTCACCTATCCGTGCGAGAAGAGCAGAGTACGAGAAGGATATTCCTGCTGTATACGAGATACTTAAAAAGGGCAGCGAGACAGCAAGAGAGGCAGCAACACAGACAATGGCAGAGGTTAAGCGCGCCATGAGGATAAATTACTTTGAGGATGCAGAGCTTATAAAGAGTCAGAGTAAGAAATATTCTGAGAAGTAATATATTTTATTTCAAAGGTAATGCATTAGTAGTGTCAAAATATTTTGTGGCATTATGTATGCCATAAAAGCCGCGGGGAGGCACCATGGTCAAGTTTTACAGGACAGATGACAAGTTAATACATGAGCTGGACACACTGCAGGGAGGCACCTGGATACAGATGGTCAATCCTTCTGTTGCAGAGGGACAGATGGTGGCTGATGAGCTGAATGTCGATATTGAGGACGTGCTTGCAGCACTCGATGAGGAGGAGAGCTCCCGTATAGAGCTGCAGGACGGATATACGCTGATTCTTGTGGATATACCTTCGATAGAGACAAGGCATGACAAGGAATCATATACCACAATCCCGCTTGGCATTATACTCACAGATGATGAGATAGTCACAGTCTGTACAGAGGATACACCGGTGCTGCAGGTATTTTTAAATAACCGCGTAAAGGAATTTTCCACTAAGAAAAAGATGCGCTTTGTATACCAGATACTTTACAGGATATCGGTGCTGTATCAGAATGACCTGCGCATCATTGACAAGATGCGTACAGAGATTGAGGAAAGAGTCGGAGAGGATACAGAGGAGGACGATTTGATCGCGCTTCATGAGCTGGAATCCACGCTCGTATACTTTGCCACATCGCTTCGTGCCAATGGAGTTGTGTTAGAGAGACTGACCAGATACAAGCGCCTTGAGCAGTATCCGGAGGACAAGGAGCTTCTCGGAGATGTGATTGTCGAAAATAAGCAGGCGATTGAGATGACGGGAATTTACAGGGATATCATAAATGGTACCAGAGAGCTTATGAGCACGGTCATTGACAACAGGCTTAACAATGTCATGAAGTCGCTCACAATCATCACACTTATCATGGCTATCCCGACAGTTATATCGGGAATCTATGGTATGAATGTCAGCTCAAAGTGGGTGCCGCTTGCGACGACAGCACATGGATTTATGATAATAATAGGTGTTATGGTCATCATATGTGTGCTGATACTGATTTTATTGAAGAAAAAGAGAATATTGTAATATTCATCGTATTCACTAAAAAGCCGCAGGATTTCATTGAAATTAATGAAATCCTGCGGCCGATTTTATTTTAGAATTAATTAGCAGCTTCCCTCAAAGCGTCCGCTTGCACCACAAGGCAGCACAAGGCCGTTTGAAGAAACCGGGAGACCGATTTCGCTTGCAGTTACTTTACCGCCAAACTTTTTAAGAGCAGTGCTTATCATATAGGTGAGCACTGCAGGCTGCAGGCCTGTTGTATAGGAATTGATCAGGAAGAAAAGAGGCTTGTCGGTAAGGAGCTTTGCACAAAGCTGTACAAGCGGATATACGCTTTCCTCAATTTTCCATATTTCGCCCTTAGGGCCTCTGCCGTATGACGGAGGATCCATTATGATAGCATCGTAATGATTGCCACGACGGATTTCGCGCTCGACAAACTTCACGCAGTCATCCACAAGCCATCTGATAGGTGCGTCACCAAGGCCGCTGCTTACAGCGTTTTCCTTAGCCCATGTGACCATGCCCTTTGAAGCATCCACGTGTGTGACAGCGGCACCGGCAGCAGCGGCAGCGAGAGTGGCACCTCCGGTGTATGCAAAGAGGTTTAAGACCTTAACATCACGACCGCTTTTTTTAGCATCATAAATCTTCTTTGAAAACCAGTCCCAGTTGGCAGCCTGCTCCGGGAACAGACCGGTGTGCTTGAAGCTGAATGGCTTTAAGTGAAAAGTGAGCTCTTTATTAATAGGAAGAGAGTAGTTTATGGTCCACTCCTGCGGCAAATCGAAAAACTCCCACTCACCGCCGCCCTTCTTACTTCTATGGTAGTGACCGTTCAGTTTTTTCCAGTTCTTATTAGTCTTTGGAGTATCCCATATTACCTGAGGATCGGGACGCAGCAAAATATATTTAGCCCAGCGCTCAAGCTTTTCTCCGCATGAGCAGTCAATTACCTCATAATCCTTCCATCTATCTGCTAACCACATATGTTTGTATTCCTTTCTTACCTGCGTGCAGAAAATAAACTACACGTTGCTTGAATTAATCGAGTATCTTCTATATAATATACGTGCAAAAGCGTAATTTTTCAATGAAATATTATCTGAAATAAAAAAATAAATTTTTTTTGAAAAAGGTATTGCAATTATTGTAAACGTCATGTATAATATCACTTGCTGTGGCATGATAGCTATGAAGTTTGAAGTTACTGTCCATGAGACAGAGAATTCGGCGGAGCGAATGTCAAGTTAGGAAACTGACGGCAAGTCACTGTACAGAACAGATATGGTCTACAATATGTAGAAACAACGTGTGAAAGTCCACAGGACACACACGGAGATGTGTACAGTCACCGCTTGTCGTACTGAAGTTAAAAGTGCGAAAAGGAGGCGACTTTTTTTATGGCAAGTCAAGTAATGAGAATTACTCTCAAGGCGTATGATCACGAGTTAGTAGATTCAAGCGCAAAGAAAATCATCGAGACTGTAAAGAAGAATGGATCACAGGTGAGCGGACCGGTACCTCTTCCAACAAAGAAGGAAGTAGTTACAATTCTTAGAGCTACTCACAAGTATAAGGATTCTCGTGAACAGTTCGAGCAGAGAACTCATAAGAGACTTATCGATATCATCAATCCAACACAGAAGACAACAGAGTCTTTATCAAGGATTGAAATGCCAGCTGGTGTTTACATTGATATCAAAATGAAGCAGAAATAAGCTTCAACAATTAATTAGTATATCCCCGAATGGTTTATATAGAAGATACAGTGCGAAAGCATAACGATCTAATAGGCTGCTCTAGGATGAACGGTTCCGCTACTTGTTCCGGCTAATTCTTCGCGGGCTGGGTTGACAGGCAAGAGGCGTTCCGCTGTAGAAAACAGGAGGTAAAGAAATGAAGAAAGCGATTTTAGCAACAAAAATCGGTATGACACAGATCTTCAATGCAGATGGTGTATTAGTACCTGTAACTGTATTAGAGGCTGGTCCATGTGTTGTAACACAGATCAAAACTGTTGAGAATGACGGTTACAGCGCAGTTCAGGTTGGCTTTGGCGACAAGAAAGAGAAAGTCGTTGAGAAGGATGCCAACGGTAAAAAGAGCGTAGCACACAGACATGGTGTTAACAAAGCTCAGATGGGACACTTCAAAAAAGCAGGTGTTTCAGGAAAGAGATTCGTTCGCGAGTTCAAATTCGAAAACGCAGATGAGTACAATTTAGCAGATGAGATCAAGGCTGACATCTTCGCAGAGGGTGACAAGGTTGATGTAACTGCTATTTCAAAAGGTAAAGGTTTCCAGGGTGCTATCAAGAGATTAGGTCAGCACAGAGGACCAATGGCTCATGGTTCTAAATTCCATCGTCATCAGGGTTCTAACGGTGCTTGTTCTTCACCAAGTAAGGTATTCAAGGGAAAAGGAATGCCTGGACACATGGGTAGCGTAAAGGTTACAACTCAGAATCTTGAGGTTGTAAGAGTTGACGCAGACAAGAACTTACTGTTAATCAAGGGCGCAGTTCCAGGAGCTAAGAAAGCTCTCATTACAGTAAAAGAGACTACAAAATCTGGTAAATAGTGCAAAGTAAGAAAGGAGGAACTTTACGATGGCTAACGTAGCTGTATATAACATGGAAGGCAAAGAAGTCGACAAGATCGAGTTAAATGATTCCATTTTCGGCGTAGAAATTAATGAGCATTTAGTTCATATGGCTGTTCTTCAGCAGCTTGCAAATAAACGTCAGGGAACTCAGAAAGCTAAGACACGTTCTGAAGTTCGCGGTGGCGGAAGAAAACCATGGAGACAGAAGGGAACAGGACATGCACGTCAGGGTTCTACAAGATCTCCACAGTGGACAGGCGGTGGAGTTGTATTCGCTCCTACTCCTAGAGATTACTCATTCAAGCTCAACAAGAAAGAGAAGAGAGCAGCTCTTAAGTCTGCACTTACATCAAGAGTTGTTGAGAACAAGTTCGTTGTAGTAGATGAGCTTAAGCTTGATGAGATTAAGACAAAGAAATTCGTAGAAGTATTAAAGAACCTCAATGTTGAGAAGGCACTCGTTATATTAAACGATATGGACGAGAAGGTTATCGCTTCTGCAGCAAACATCCCAACAGTTAAGACAACTCAGACAAACGAGCTTAACGTATTCGATGTATTAAAATATGACACAGTAGTAGTTACAAAGGCTGCTGTAGCAACAATCGAGGAGGTATATGCATAATGGCAAACGTACAGTACTATGATGTAATCCTCAAACCAGTAGTAACTGAGAAGAGTATGAATGCAATGGCTGAGAAGAAATACACATTCCTTGTTCATCCGGATGCAAACAAGACTATGATCAAAGAAGCAGTAGAGAGAATGTTCGAGGGAACAAAGGTTGCCAAGGTTAACACAATGAACTGCGAAGGCAAGAACAAGCGTCGCGGAATGGTAACAGGAAAGACTGCTAAGACAAAGAAGGCTATCGTACAGCTTACAGCAGACAGCAAAGATATCGAGATCTTCGCAGGACTGTAGACCGAGGTCGAAAGCAACTTCAAAATGATATGCGTCAGAAAAGACGCGATAATGAAAACATATCGAAAGGAGAAACAAAATGGGAATTAAGACATATAACCCATATACACCTTCCAGAAGAAATATGACTGGTTCAGATTTCTCAGAGATTACAAAGACAACTCCTGAGAAGTCACTTGTTACTTCTTTAAAGAAGAACGCTGGTCGTAACAATCAGGGTAAAATCACAGTTAGACACCAGGGCGGTGGAAATAGAAGAAAATACAGACTTATCGATTTCAAGAGAAATAAGAAAGACGGTATTCCAGCAACTGTAATTGGTATCGAGTACGATCCAAACAGAACAGCAAACATCGCACTTATCTGCTATGCAGATGGTGAGAAATCATATATTCTTGCTCCAGCAGGACTTACAGACGGAATGAAGGTTATGAGCGGTGCTCAGGCTGAGGTCAGAGTTGGAAACTGCTTACCACTTGAGAATATCCCAGTTGGTACACAGATTCACAACATCGAGCTTCTTCCTGGAAAGGGCGGACAGCTTGTTCGTTCAGCAGGACTTAGCGCACAGCTTATGGCTAAAGAAGGCAAATATGCAACACTTCGTCTTCCTTCAGGAGAGATGAGAATGGTTCCAATTCAGTGCCGTGCTACAATCGGTGTAATTGGAAACGGAGATCACAACCTCGTAAATATTGGTAAAGCCGGACGTAAGCGTCACATGGGTGTTCGTCCAACAGTTCGTGGATCTGTTATGAACCCTAACGACCATCCACACGGTGGTGGAGAAGGTAAGGCACCTGTAGGACGTCCAGGACCATGTACTCCATGGGGCAAACCTGCACTTGGCTTAAAGACCAGAAAGAAGAACAAACAGTCTAACAAGATGATCGTTCGTAGAAGAGACGGTCGTGCAATCAAATAATTAGGAGGTTGAATAAATGGCACGTTCATTAAAAAAAGGACCATTTGCTGATGAAAGCTTACTTAAAAAAGTAGATGCTATGAACGCTTCTGGTGACAAGTCTGTAATCAAGACATGGTCACGTCGTTCAACAATCTTCCCTTCATTCGTTGGACACACAATCGCTGTTCATGATGGAAGAAAGCATGTTCCTGTATATGTTACAGAGGATATGGTTGGACATAAACTTGGTGAGTTCGTTGCAACAAGAACTTACAGAGGACATGGAAAAGACGAGAAGAAATCAGGCGTAAGATAAGATTTATTGAAAGGAGGTTTCATCCATGGCAAAGGGACATAGATCCAAAATCAAGAGAGAGAGAAATGAAGTTAGAGATACAAGACCTTCAGCAAAGTTATCTTATGCTAGAGTGTCTGTACAGAAAGCTTGTTTCGTTTTAGATGCTATTCGTGGAAAGAGTGTTAACGAAGCACTTGCAATCGTAACATACAATCCTAGATATGCTTCAAGCTTAGTAAAGAAATTATTAGAGTCAGCAATCGCTAACGCAGAAAATAATTATCCGGAAAAGAACTATAAGGCAGAGAACCTTTATGTTGCAGAGTGTTTTGCAAATAAAGGACCAACAATGAAGAGAATTCATCCTAGAGCACAGGGTAGAGCTTACAGAATCGAGAAGAGAATGAGCCACATTACAATCGTGCTTGATGAAAGATAGGAGGCAATCATGGGACAGAAGGTTAATCCTCATGGCTTAAGAGTTGGCGTTATCAAGGACTGGGATTCCAAATGGTATGCAGAGGGTGATTTCGCTGATTACTTAGTAGAAGATTATAATATCAGAACATTTTTAAAGAAAAAATTATACGCAGCTGGTGTTTCAAAGATTGAGATCGAGAGAGCTTCAGATCGCGTTAAGGTTATCATTTATACAGCTAAGCCGGGTGTTGTAATCGGTAAGGGCGGAGCTGAGATCGAGAAGATCAAGGCTGAGGTTCAGAAGCTTACAGACAAGAAATTAGTTGTTGATATCAAAGAAGTAAAGAGACCGGACAAGGATGCACAGCTTGTTGCTGAGAACATCGCTTTACAGCTTGAGAACCGTGTTTCATTCCGTAGAGCAATGAAGTCTTGCATGGGAAGAGCTATGAAGGCCGGCGTTAAAGGAATTAAGACAACATGTTCAGGTCGTCTTGGCGGAGCAGATATGGCTCGTACAGAGACATACAATGATGGAACTACTCCACTCCAGACAATCAGAGCAGATATCGATTATGGATTCGCTGAGGCAGATACAACTTACGGCAAGGTTGGCGTTAAGGTTTGGATCTACAAAGGCGAGGTACTTCCTACAAAAGCAAACAAGGAAGGAGGAGCTAAGTAATTATGTTAATGCCTAAGAGAGTAAAACATCGTAAACAGTTCCGTGGTTCCATGGCAGGAAAAGCTACAAGAGGAAACAAGATCACAAATGGTGAGTACGGTATTGTAGCACTTGAGCCATGCTGGATCAAAGCAAATCAGATTGAGGCTGCCCGTGTAGCTATGACTCGTTACATCAAGCGTGGTGGTAAAGTTTGGATAAAGATTTTCCCAGAGAAACCTGTAACACATAAGCCTATGGGTGTTCGAATGGGTAAAGGAAAGGGTGCCCTTGAGTATTGGGTAGCTGTAGTAAAACCAGGTAGAGTATTATTTGAAATCTCCGGAGTACCGGAAGACGTAGCTAAAGAAGCTTTACGTCTTGCTACACACAAATTACCTTGCAAGTGTAAAGTAGTTTCTCGTGCAGATTTAGAAGGCGGTGAGTCAAATGAAAACTAGTGCATACGTTAAAGAGTTACAGGCACAGAGCGTAGAGCAGTTACAGGCACAGCTCGTTGATGCTAAAAAAGAACTTTTCAATTTAAGATTCCAGAATGCAACTAACCAGTTAGATAACACAGCAAGAATCAAAGAGGTTCGTAAGAACATCGCTAGAATTCAGACTGTTATCACTGCAAAGGCTGCAGAATAGTTTATCCTATCAGAAAGGAGATTTTAGACCGTGGAAGAAAGAAATCTTAGAAAAACACGTGTTGGTGTTGTTGTAAGCGATAAGATGGATAAGACAATCGTTGTAGCTGTAAGAGATAACGTAAGACATCCTCTTTACAACAAGATCGTTAAGAAGACTTATAAATTAAAAGCTCATGACGAGAAAAACGATGCAAAGATCGGTGATACAGTCAGAGTTATGGAAACAAGACCTTTATCTAAAGATAAGAGATGGAGACTTGTAGAAATCATGGAAAGAGCAAAATAATAAAAGGAGGCTACAAGCATGGTACAGCAGGAAAGCAGACTCAAGGTTGCTGATAACACTGGCGCTAAAGAGTTACTTGTTATCCGCGTTATGGGTGGATCTACCAGAAGATATGCGAACATCGGTGATGTAATCGTTGCTACTGTTAAAGATGCAACACCAGGCGGTGTTGTTAAAAAAGGCGATGTAGTTAAAGCCGTAGTAGTTCGTTCAGTAAAAGGTGCTCGTCGTAAAGACGGATCTTATATAAAGTTTGATGAGAACGCAGCAGTAATCATCAAAGATGACAAAACTCCAAAAGGAACACGTATATTTGGACCAGTAGCTCGTGAGCTTCGTGAGAAACAGTTCATGAAGATTGTTTCTCTGGCTCCGGAAGTATTATAGGAGGAACGTCAATGGCAACTATGAAAATCAAAAAAGGCGACCTTGTTAAGGTTATCGCTGGAAAAGATATCAACAATGAGGGCAAGGTAATTGCCGTAAACGCAAAGAACAATACACTTCTTGTTGAGGGAATCAACATGGTTACTAAGCATACAAAACCAAGTATGTCAAATCAGCAGGGCGGTATCGTTCATCAGGAGGCTCCAATCGATGCTTCCAACGTAATGCTCATCCATGACGGAAAGCCTACTCGTGTAGGATTCAAGATGGATGGAGACAAGAAAGTTCGCTTTGCTAAATCAACAGGCAAGGTTATCGACTAATTGGAGAGAGGAGGATTAAGACATTGAGTAGACTTAGAGAACAGTACGAAAATGAGATCAAGGACGCAATGATCAAAAAGTTCGGATACAAAAACGCAATGGAAATTCCAAAGCTTGACAAGATCGTAGTTAACATGGGTGTTGGTGAAGCTAAGGAAAACGCTAAGGTTCTTGAGGCAGCCGTTAAGGATATGGAAGCCATCACAGGACAGAAGGCAGTTACAACTAAAGCAAAGAATGCTATAGCTAACTTTAAAATCAGAGAAGGAATGCCAATCGGATGTAAGGTTACATTACGTGGTGAGAAGATGTACGAGTTTGCAGATCGTCTCATCAACTTAGCATTACCTCGTGTACGTGACTTCAGAGGTGTTAACCCTAACGCATTTGATGGCCGTGGAAACTATGCCCTTGGAATTAAAGAGCAGATCATCTTCCCTGAGATCGAGTATGATAAGGTAGATAAGGTTCGTGGTATGGACATTATCTTCGTTACTACAGCTAAGACAGACGAAGAGGCACGTGAGTTACTGGCACAGTTCAATATGCCATTCGCTAAATAATCGGAGGAATTCTAATGGCTAAGACAAGTATGAAAATCAAACAGCAGCGTGCACCAAAGTTCTCTACAAGAGCTTATACACGTTGTAGAATTTGTGGACGTCCACATTCAGTTTTAAAGAAATACGGTATCTGCAGAGTATGCTTCCGTGAGTTAGCATACAAGGGACAGATCCCAGGCGTTAAAAAAGCTAGCTGGTAAGCCCGAAAGCAACTTAGTGAACACAAGCGCATACGCGCTGTGTGAGCTTAGTGCGAGGGCGTTCTCTGAGATTAGTGAAAGCAAGTCGTAAGACGCAGCTTGAGCTTAGCGAAGAGAACCTCCTTAGGCAACAGCTGTTTTTTATAAATAACTATATTAACAAACATATTTAAGGAGGATATCGTTCATTATGATGATGACAAGTGATCCAATCGCAGATATGCTTACAAGAATTCGTAACGCAAATACTGCAAAACATGATACAGTAGACATCCCAGCTTCTAAGATTAAAGTAGCAATCGCTGGAATCCTTGTTGATGAGGGATTCATCGAGAAATACGACATCGTTGAGGATGGAAAAATCAAGACAATCCATGTTACATTAAAATATGGTGCTGACAAGAATGAGAAAGTTATCACAGGAATCAAGAGAATTTCTAAGCCGGGTCTTCGTGTATACGCAGGCAAGGATGAGATCCCTTCAGTTCTTGGTGGACTTGGAATTGCCATTCTTTCAACTAACCAGGGTATCGTAACTGATAAAGAGGCTAGAAAGCTTCAGGTTGGTGGCGAAGTATTAGCATTCGTTTGGTAGCCCGAAAGCAACTTAATGAACACAAGCGCTTGCGCGCTGTGTGAATTTAGTGCGAGGGCGTTCTCTGAGATTAGTGAAAGCAAGTCGTAAGACGCAGCTTGAACTTAGCGAAGAGAACATACCCTCATAAAACCCTGACTTAACAGTTAGGTAAATTATTTCATCACGTATCCATATTCGATGCATCAATGATGTATAGTAGGGATACAGCAAGTAACATCTTAAAGTATAACCTGACCACAAGGTCAGAAATACTAAATAACTATTAACCTAATATCAAAATATAGGAGGTACGGGCATGTCACGTATAGGAAGAATGCCAATCGCAGTTCCTGCTGGAGTAACAGTTGAAATTGCAGAAAATAATCATGTGACTGTAAAAGGTCCAAAGGGTACTCTTGAGAGAACTCTTCCATCAGAGATGGATATCAAATTAGAGGGTGAAGAAGTAGTAGTTACAAGACCTAATGATTTGAAGAAAATGAAATCCTTACATGGATTAACAAGAACACTTATCCACAACATGGTTGTTGGTGTAACTGAGGGTTATACAAAGACTCTTGAGGTTAACGGTGTTGGTTACAGAGCTTCTAAGGCTGGAAAGAAACTTACTCTTAACTTAGGATATTCTCATCCGGTTGAGATGGAGGATCCTGAAGGACTTGAGTCAGAGGTTCAGGATAACAAGATTATCATTAAGGGTATCGATAAAGAAAAAGTTGGCCAGTACGCAGCTGAGATCAGAGATAAGAGAAGACCTGAGCCATATAAGGGCAAGGGAATCAAATATGCTGATGAGGTTATTAGACGTAAAGTTGGTAAGACTGGTAAAAAATAATTAAAGGAGTGGACAAGTAATGGTTAGTAAGAAATCAAGAACAGAAGTTCGTGTAAAGAAACATAACAGAATGCGTAATCATCTTGCTGGTACAGCACAGCGTCCTCGTTTAGCTGTATTCAGAAGTAATAACCATATGTATGCTCAGATTATTGATGATACAGTTGGAAATACACTCGTTTCTGCATCAACACTTGACAAGGATATCAAGGCAGAGCTCGAGAAGACTAATAACGTAGATGCAGCAGCAAAGCTTGGTACTGTAATCGCAAAGAAAGCATTAGATAAAGGTATTTCAACTGTTGTCTTCGATAGAGGCGGTTTTATTTACGCAGGAAAAGTTAAAGCATTAGCTGAAGCAGCAAGAGAAGCTGGCTTAGATTTTTAGGAGGAGACAAACATGAAACGTGAAATCATTGACGCTAGTCAATTAGAATTAGTTGACCAGGTAGTTGACATCAAGCGTGTAACAAAGGTTGTTAAGGGTGGACGTAACATGCGATTCACAGCTCTCGTTGTTGTTGGTGACAAGAACGGCCATGTAGGTGCAGGTCTTGGAAAAGCAGCAGAAATTCCTGAAGCTATCCGTAAGGGTAAAGAGGACGCCATCAAGAGCATGGTAAATGTTAAGTTAGACGAGAACAATTCTATTACACATGATGTAACAGGAAAATATACAGGTGCTTCCGTATTATTAAAGAAGTCTCCTGAAGGTACTGGTATCATCGCTGGTGGTCCTGCACGTTCAGTATGCGAGATCGCTGGTATCCAGAATATCCGTACAAAGTCTTTAGGATCAAACAACAAGCAGAACGTAGTACTTGCTACTATCGAGGCTCTTAAGCAGTTAAGAAGCCCTGAGGATGTTGCAAAGCTTCGTGGTAAATCTGTAGAAGAAATCTTAGGTTAGGAGGAACGCTAAAATGGCAGATAGAGTTAAAGTTACATTAATCAAATCTACAATCGGTGCTGTTCCTAAGAACAAGAAGACTATTGAGGCTCTTGGTCTTACTAAGTTAGGCAAAACTGTAGAGTTACCAAACAATGCAGCTACACAGGGAGCTGTTCGCAAAGTAGCACCATACGTAAAAGTAGAAGAAGTTTAAGAATAAAATAAGGAGGTACCGTGATGGATTTATCTAATTTAAAAGCGGCTGAGGGTTCAGTTCATAGTGATAATTTCAGAAGAGGTCGTGGACACGGCTCAGGAAACGGTAAGACTGCTGGTAAGGGACACAAGGGACAGAAGGCTCGTTCAGGAGCTCCAAGACCTGGTTTCGAAGGTGGACAGATGCCATTATATAGAAGATTGCCTAAGAGAGGCTTCAAGAATAGAAACACTCTTACAATCGTACCTATAAATCTTTCAGCTCTTGAGAGATTCGACAACGATGCAGTAGTTTCAGTTGAGACATTAATCGAGGCTGGAATCGTTAAGAATCCTAGAGATGGCGTAAAGATTCTTGGAAATGGAGAACTTACTAAGAAGCTTACAGTTCAGGCTAACGCTTTCAGCGCTAGTGCAAAAGAGAAAATCGAAGCTCTTGGTGGAAAAGCAGAGGTGATCTAATGCTTAAAACACTCCGTAATGCGTTTAAAATAAAGGATGTCCGTAATAGAATCCTTTTTACATTCATGATGCTTATTGTCATCAGAATCGGAAGCGAGCTTCCGATTCCTGGTGTCAAGGGCTCCGTATTTCAGAGTTGGTTAAACAGTAAATCAGCAGATGGTTTAGGCTTTGTTGATGCTATAACAGGTGGATCATTCTCACAGATGTCAGTATTTGCGCTGAATATTACACCATACATTACATCTTCAATCATTATGCAGTTGCTTACAATTGCAATACCTAAGCTTGAAGAGATGCAACGCGATGGCGAGGATGGCAGAAAGAAGATTGTTGAGATAACACGTTATCTTACAATTGCATTAGGCCTTCTTGAGTCAGTCATGATGGTAATTGGTTTTTACAGACAGAATTACCTTACAGATAAGACACCATTGACTGTTATTATGGTCGTTACTTCACTTACAGCAGGTTCTGCTGTACTTATGTGGATTGGAGAGCGTATTACAGAAAAGGGTGTAGGAAACGGAATATCAATAGTATTGACAATCAATATTATTTCACGTATTCCAGAAGATTTAAGTACACTTTGGTCACAGTTCATTGCTTCCGCAGCGAACGTTCCAAAGGCGATTGTTGCAGGTCTTATCATAGTAGCAATCATTGCTGCAATGGTAGTATTTGTAGTATTGCTTCAGGATGCACAGCGCAAGATTCCTGTACAGTACTCAAGCAAAATAAGAGGCAACAAGCAGATGGGCGGTCAGCAGACCTGTATTCCACTTAAGGTAAATACCAGTGGAGTTATCCCGGTAATCTTTGCCCAGTCTCTTATGCAGACACCTGTTATCATTGCCAGCTTCCTTGGAAAGGGCAATGGAAATGGAATAGGCTCTAAGATATTAAAAGGATTATCACAGTCTAACTGGTGTGATCCAAAGGAGCCAATATATTCAATCGGACTTATTGTTTACATTGTGTTGATTATAGCATTTGCTTACTTCTACACAAACATTACATTCAATCCGCTTGAGATTGCAAACAATATGAAGCGTTCAGGTGGCTTTATACCTGGTATCAGACCTGGAAAGCCAACCAGCGATTACTTAAATCAGATATTAAATTACATTGTATTTATTGGAGCTATTGGACTTGCGTTTATCGCATTTGTTCCTATATTCTTCAATGGAGTATTCAACGCAGATGTATCCTTTGGTGGAACTTCAATCATCATCATTGTCGGAGTTGTTATTGAGACATTGAAGCAAATTGAATCACAGATGAGAGTTCGTTACTATAAAGGATTTTTAGATGATTAATTGTACATTGGAGATACTGAATTCAGTATCTCCATTCGTGCTATCAACAAGTTTTGTATAAAAGGAGAAAATTTTTATGAAGATCATCATGTTAGGGGCACCTGGTGCCGGTAAAGGTACACAGGCAAAGCAGATAGCTGCAAAATATTCTATACCACATATCTCTACAGGAGATATATTCCGTGCAAATATCAAGAACGGAACAGAGCTTGGTAAGAAGGCTAAGACTTATATGGATCAGGGAGCACTTGTTCCGGATGAGCTTACCTGCGACCTTGTTATGGACAGAATACAGCAGGATGATTGCAAAAACGGATTTGTATTAGACGGTTTCCCAAGAACAATTCCACAGGCAAAGGCACTCGATGATGCTCTCACAAAGATTGGGGAGAAGATGGATTATGCCATCGATGTAGATGTTCCTGATGAGAATATTGTTAACCGTATGGGTGGAAGAAGAGCCTGCCTCAACTGTGGTGCAACATATCATATTGTTTTCAATCCAACAAAGGTCGAGGGCAAATGTGATGCATGTGGCGCTGACACAGTACTAAGAGATGACGATAAGCCAGAGACAGTTCAGAAGCGTTTATCTGTATATCATGAGCAGACACAGCCACTTATCGAGTACTATGACAAGCAGGGCATTTTAAAGTCTGTAGACGGTACAAAGCCTATGGATGAAGTATTTTCAGCCATTGTAGGTATATTAGGTGAATAATAATGTCTGTAACTATCAAATCAGAGCATGAGATAGAGCTGATGAGAGAGGCCGGCAGGATTCTGGCGGCTGTTCATCAGCAGCTCGGTAAAGAAATCAAACCGGGAATGTCCACCAAGGATGTGGACCGGCTGGGCGAAGAAATGATTCGTAGTTATGGATGCGAACCGTCTTTCTTAGGATATTGCGGATATCCGGCCTCCATATGCGTTTCAGTAAACGAGGAGGTTGTACATGGTATCCCGACTGATGAGCGTATCTTACAGGAGGGCGATATCGTTAGCCTTGATGCTGGTGTTATCTACAAAGGATACCACTCAGACGCAGCCAGAACAGTAGGCGTAGGAGAGATTTCAGAGGAAGCAAGACTTCTTATAGAAAGAACACGTCTTTGTTTTTTTGCAGGAATAAAGAATGCAGTTGCGGGAAACAGATTGTATGATATTTCAGGGGCCATACAACAGCTTGCCGAATCTTTTGGATACGGAGTTGTATATGACCTTGTAGGTCATGGCATAGGAAGTCATTTACATGAGGATCCTGAGGTGCCGAATTTCAGGCCACAGGGCTTTAGAAAAGGGCTCAGGCTTAAGCCGGGCATGACACTGGCAGTTGAGCCTATGATCAATGCAGGTTCACCGCATGTGGTGTGGATGGATGGCGAATGGACAGTGGTGACTGAGGATTTATCGTTGTCGGCACACTATGAAAATACCATACTTATTACAAAAGGAAAGCCGGAGATACTTTCCCTGACGGAGGAAGAAAAAGCAGCCGGATTTCTGGAACTAATCTAATAATAATCATAACGAAACCCAAGGATTTATTTACAGGAGGAATCAAAATGTCAAAAGCAGACGTTATCGAAGTTGAAGGTGTTGTAGTTGAGAAGTTACCAAATGCGTTTTTTAAGGTAGAGCTTGAGAACGGACACCAGATTTTAGCAACAATCAGTGGAAAGCTTCGTATGAATTTCATCAGAATTTTACCTGGAGACAAGGTAACAATTGAGATGTCACCATACGATCTGACAAAGGGCAGAATTATCTGGAGAGATAAGTAATTTTTGCAGATAATTTTTTGAAAAAATATATTGACTTCCCTTAAGTGTCCGTGTATAATGCTATCTGGACACTTTTGGAAAAGTACCTGAAAAGGACTTTTATAGAGAAAGGAGGATTTGCTGTGAAGGTAAGATCATCAGTTAAACCTATTTGCGAAAAGTGCAAAGTTATCAAGAGAAAAGGAAGCATCAGAATTATCTGTGAGAATCCAAAGCATAAGCAGAGACAGGGTTAATTAGTACAAATATTTGACCCTGTTATTTGTGCGTTTGGTTTATTAAACCTTTTTTCACATCATTATGTGCGGCTGCAGCGAGATATTTATCATCGCTGTTCATAATAAACAGAGGCATTCTGGTTTCATATTATAATACCGAGTGATATGGGACGAAATGCAAATATGGGAGCGCATATGGCTACACACATTTCAGGACGTGCAACCGTAGCTGTAGATGCATATGTGTTTCGGAGAGTATACGTCAAGTTGCAGATGTATCGTTACTATAGTAAATAACTAAAAATTATGGAGGTGTAAACACACATGGCTCGTATTGCAGGTGTAGATTTACCAAGAGAAAAACGTGTAGAAATCGGCTTAACTTACATCTACGGAATCGGAAGAGTAAGTGCAGACCGTATCCTTGAAGCAGCTAATGTTGATCCAAGCACTCGTGTCAGAGATCTTACAGATGACGAGGTTAAGAGAATCAGCGCTGTTATCGACGAGACAATGACAGTTGAAGGTGATTTAAGAAGAGAAATCGCTTTAAATATCAAGAGACTTCAGGAAATTGGATGCTATCGTGGTATCCGTCATAGAAAGGGACTTCCGGTTCGTGGTCAGAAGACAAAGACTAATGCAAGAACTCGCAAGGGTCCTAAGAGAACAGTAGCAAACAAGAAGAAATAATCACTTAAATAAATAAGTGAAACGCCGCTTGAACGTAGTGTGCGTTTAGTTCTGCGGACGAAGAAGCAGAGCTTCATTATAACTTAAATAAAGTTTAGAAAGTAGAAAGTAGGTTAGTTTAAATATGGCTAAGAATGTTGCAAAGAAAACAACTAAAAAGCGTGTAAAGAAAAACGTTGAACGCGGACAGGCACATATTCAGGCATCTTTCAATAACACAATCGTTACTTTAACAGATGCTGAAGGAAATGCTTTATCATGGGCAAGTGCCGGTGGTCTTGGATTTAGAGGTTCAAAGAAATCTACTCCATATGCTGCACAGATGGCAGCAGAAACAGCTACAAAGGCAGCTTTAATCCACGGATTAAAGACAGTTGACGTATTCGTTAAGGGACCAGGTTCAGGAAGAGAGGCAGCTATCCGTGCCCTTTCAGCATGTGGTCTTGAGGTTACATCAATCAGAGACGTTACTCCGGTACCTCACAATGGATGTCGTCCACCAAAACGTAGAAGAGTCTAATCAGGAGGTATAGATTAAAATGGCAGTTAATAAAGTACCTGTACTTAAGAGATGCAGATCACTTGGTTTAGAGCCAAGTTATTTAGGATATGATAAGAAGTCTAGAAGAAACCTTACAAGAGCAAACAGAAAGGTGTCTGAGTACGGACTTCAGTTAAGAGAAAAGCAGAAAGCTAAATTCATCTATGGTGTTTTAGAGAAGCCTTTCCGTAATTACTACAAGAAAGCAGATCAGATGAAAGGATTAACAGGTCTCAACCTTATTACAATCCTTGAGTCAAGACTTGACAACGTAATCTTCCGTCTTGGATTCGCAAGAACAAGAAAAGAAGCAAGACAGATCGTTGATCACAAGTTCGTTACAGTAAACGGAAAAGTTGTTAACATCCCTTCATACCTTGTAAAGGCTGGCGATGTTATCGAAATTAAAGAGAGCAAAAAGAATACTCAGAGAATGAAAGATATCGTCGAGGTAGCTGGCGGAAGAATCGTTCCGGAGTGGTTAGACGTAGATGCTGAGAAATTACAGGGAACTGTAAAAGACTTACCTACACGTGAGCAGATTGATGTTCCTGTAGATGAGATGCTCATCGTCGAGTTATATTCTAAGTAAAATTAGGTTGATTTGCCGGGGATTTATTTCCCGGCTTATCCACTCTTTGATAACATATAACAACGATACCCGAGAAGGAGGGAATTTGAAGTGTTCGATTTTGAAAAACCAAAAATTGAAATCGCAGAAATTTCAGAAGACAAGACATATGGCAGATTTGTTGTAGAGCCATTAGAGAGAGGTTACGGTACAACACTTGGAAACTCTTTAAGACGTATCATGCTTTCTTCTTTACCGGGCGCTGCAGTAAGCCAGGTCAAGATTGATGGCGTTTTACATGAATTCAGCTCTATTCCTGGTGTTAAGGAAGATGTTACAGAAATCATCATGAATATCAAGAACCTTGCAATTCGCAATAATAGTTCTACAAATGAACCAAAGGTTGCATATATCGAATTCGAAGGTGAAGGCGTTGTTACAGCAGCCGATATTCAGGTTGATTCAGATATCGAGATTTTGAATCCTGAGTTAGAGATTGCACACTTGAATGGTGGAGCAGATTCTAAGCTTTACATGGAGCTTACAATCACAAACGGCAGAGGTTATGTCGGAGCTGAGAAGAACAAGAACGAGGATACACCAATCGGAGTTCTTGCTGTAGATTCAATCTACACTCCTGTTGAGCGTGTTAACCTTACTGTAGAGAATACCCGTGTAGGTCAGGTTACAGATTACGATAAGCTTACATTAGATGTATTTACAAACGGTACATTGGAGCCGGACGAGGCAGTCAGCCTTGCAGCTAAGGTATTAAGTGAGCACTTAAATCTGTTCATCGATCTTTCAGAGGCAGCACAGCAGGTTGACGTTATGGTCGAGAAAGAAAACGATGCTCAGGAGAAGGTTCTTGAGATGAACATCGATGAGCTTGAGCTTTCAGTTCGTTCATACAACTGCTTAAAGCGTGCAGGAATCAACACTGTTGCAGAGCTTATCAATAGAACACCTGAGGACATGATGAAGGTTCGTAACCTTGGTCGCAAGTCTTTAGAGGAAGTTTTAGCAAAATTAAAGGAATTAGGTTTAGAGTTAAATCAGACTGAGGAATAATTCATCAGAATAATCCTTGTACTGATTCTTCTAAATAAATTGGTCATATATAAATTTAAAATATCAATATCATATTTATGTTTATGTGTGACAAAACTCATAACGGCAGGGGCAGTAAGACCAAAGAGCGTGACCGTGTCTGATACATGAGTGGCAACTGATTTGAGCATTTTGCTTTTTGAAATAAGGCAAGGCTTTATCACAACAAGATACGATGTCTGGCAGTAAGACCGAAGAGCGTGACCGGATGTCCCACAAATGGAGGAAATTAAAATGGCAAAATATCGTAAGTTAAGCAGAACATCAAGCCAGAGAAAGGCTTTACTCAGAGGTCAGGTTACACAGCTTCTTGTTAACGGAAAGATCGTTACAACAGAGGCTAAGGCTAAAGAGGTTCGTAAGATCGCTGAGGGTCTTATCGCATTAGCAGTAAAAGAGAAAGACAACTTCGAAGAGGTTACTGTAACAGCTAAGGTTGCCCGCAAGGACAAAGATGGCAAGAGAGTAAAAGAGGTTGTAGACGGAAAGAAAGTTACTGTTTATGACGAAGTAGAGAAGAAGATCAAGAAGGATTCTGCTTCACGTCTTCATGCCAGAAGACAGATGCTCAAGGTTCTTTACACAGCTAAAGAGTCTGACGGCACAAAGAAGGGAACAAAGACTATCGATGTAACAAACAAGTTATTCGATGAGATCGCTCCTAAGTATGCAGATCGTAACGGTGGTTACACAAGAATCGTTAAGATTGGACAGCGTAAGGGTGACGGAGCTTTAGAGGTTCTCCTTGAGTTAGTTTAATATTTAATCGGTATAAATCTTAGACTAAATAAAACCAGAGATTTGAGTGGATGACACTCACTTCTCTGGTTTTTTATATTTATAAGAAAAGCCGTGTGAAATCTCATTCATTTCACACGGCTCTTCGATTAATACGATTAATTAATTATTTTTTGCTGCAGCCTGCTCGTCATTGTACTTCTGAACACACTTCTTGATTCTGTCATATGGTGAGAGAAGATCACTGATAGAACAGTCATGGTTTAATGTATCAATGAGGTATGCGATGTATTTACTCATGTCACAGCTGATATAGTACTCCTTAGAGAGAAGCTCAGGTGACTGGTAGATAAGGTTTGTTGTAACTACTCTGTAGATGAGACCTTCCTCATAAGCCTTGTCAAATGAATCAAAGCCGTTTGTGAAGAGACCGAATGTAGAAACAACAAAGATTCTGTTAGCTTTACGCTTCTTGAGCTCTCTAGCTGTATCGATCATACTCTCGCCTGAAGAAATCATATCATCGATGATAAGAACATCCTTACCCTCTACATTTGTTCCGAGGAACTCATGAGCTACGATAGGGTTACGTCCGTCAACGATACGGCTGTAATCACGACGCTTGTAGAACATACCCATGTCCACTCCGAGTACGTTTGCAAGGTAGATAGCACGGTTTGTAGCACCCTCATCAGGAGAGATAATCATGAGATGATCAGCGTCAATAGTGATATCCTTTACGTTCTTTAAGATGCCCTTGATGAACTGGTAAGAAGGCATTACATTCTCAAAGCCGTTAAGAGGAATAGCATTTACCACACGAGGGTCATGAGCATCGAAGGTGATGATATTGTCTACACCCATGTTGATAAGCTCCTGAAGAGCCAATGGACAGTCAAGAGACTCACGGCCTGTACGTCTGTGCTGACGGCTCTCATAAAGGAAAGGCATGATAACTGTGATTCTTCTTGCTTTTCCACCGGCTGCAGCGATAACACGCTTTAAGTCTGCATAGTGGTCATCAGGTGACATGTGGTTTGTCTGACCGCATACTGTATAGGTAAGACTGTAGTTTGTTACATCTACCATGATGTACAGATCATAACCACGAACTGACTGGTTGATAACACATTTAGCCTCGCCAGAACCGAATCTAGGCGTAGAAGGCTTGATAATATAGCTGTTTTTGTAGTAGTCCTTGAAAGCACTCTCGTTAGCATGCTGGTGCTCTCTGTGCTCTCTCCAGCCCTGTAAGTATGCATCTACCTTCTGGGCAAGACCTATACAACTGTCAGTTGCAACAAGTCCAAGTGTACCGGTTGGCATAGTCTCCAAAATTCTCTCATCGTTTGGCATTGTTATTCCTCCATATAACCATATAATAAATAAACTAAATATATATAAAAAGCGTTATTTGGATAGACGCTTTTTAATTCGTATGTCATCTCCGAAGAGCTTGATAAAACTATAATTGCTTGAAATTCTTGAAAGTGTTCTCTCGGAGTAAAGCTCTGCTATCTGCTCCAGATTCAGATTAGTGGAAATAATAGTCGATTTCCGGCGCAGTATACGCTCATTTACACAAAGGAAAAGCTGTGATGTGGTAAATGAGTTGGAAAGCTCGGTTCCGAGGTCGTCTATGATAAGTAAATCACAGTCGAATATATTCTGGTGCGCTGCGATGGCATCTGCATCCTTTTCAAACACACCTTTGCTTAATATATCAAATAATTGGAACGCTGTAAAGTAAATTACGGAGTAACCTGCATCTAAAAGCTCTTTTGCTATGCAATTGGACAGAAAAGTCTTACCGACACCGGTATTTCCATAGAAAAATATGTTTTTGGGTTTACTTTCAAAATTGTCTATAAAATCATGACAGTTCGTCACGGCAAGCTTTGCTGTGGCGAGAGCAGACAGCCCTGTCGCAGGATTTTTCTGCTCATCTGAGTAATAATCAAATGAGAGAGTAGAGAAATTCTCACGTGACAAAATCTCCCTGATATTGGACTGCGAATAAACGGTATTGATGATGGCCTGCTTGAAGCAATGACATTTCTGACCGTCTATATACCCTGTATCATGGCAATCGGGACAGGTGTAAATCGGCTCAAAATAATCAAGCGGATATCCGAGTGTGGATAGCAGCGCAGCGCGCTCCTCCTTATAGTCCTCGATTGCAAGGCGTAAAGCGGCAAGAGCATTCTCATCGCCGTCCATAAGCCTGTACGCCTGTCTGACGGATGCCGATGCAATCTCCGAGTCAATCTCCTTGAGGCGTGGCGCCTTGCGATAGGCTTCCTCAATACGCTTGTCATGTATGTATTTGTTCTGAAGCTGGCGTTTATCGTAGCCTCGCATTATCTCATCATATTGAGCATTGGTAAGTGCCATATATCCTCCTTGGGATGTGAAATATAACTTGAAAAAACATATAACTTAATTGCGCAACAGAAATCATACAGTTTAAATCATACCGTCGAATTCAGAAACAGCTTCTCAAGCTTGTCGTAATCATTGTTACGCTGATTGAAGTTATTAAATTTATTTTTGGAATTTGAATTATTGCTTTTTGGTTTTGAGAAACCATTTGCAGCATTTGCACCCTGTGATGAGCCGGAGCCTGTGGCTTTATTGGCTTTTGCAAAGTTTGCATCAAGCACCTCAACATCCTTTAATGTATGTACATCCTTTTTCCTCCAGTTTGTGAGTATGGAGTCTGTGTACTCGAAGCTTGGCTTCTGGATAGCTGAAATGGTTTTACTGCAGGCGGCCTTTACAAGCTCCATATCGAAGCCGTATTCGCCGACCCATTTGTTGATGAGTGACACCTCAGAGTCAACCAGATTGCGGCCTGTGATGCCTAGAGCCTTCATTACAGAATAGTAAATCTGTGAGTGAGCGGCTGCATCGTCCTTTGCCTGGTCTACGGTCTTTATGCCGGCATCGGCCCAGCCGAGAGCGACCTTGTTCATGTACCTAAGGCTCGAATGCCCTTTGGTAATGCAGTACTCCACGAGATACTCCACCAGGTCGGTGGAAAAATGAAGCTCGTCCAGCCAGTAGAGCACCATATTGGTGTCTGTGGAAGAGAGCGTATGCTTCAGGTATGTCTCTATAATAAAGAAAAGCTCTGAAATATCAGGATTCTTTCTAAATTCCTTAATCTCATCAAGTGTGTATTCCTTCTGTGAAGGCGCAGGCTTGTCAGTAGCCTGGTTCTTAAGCTTTTCCATAACGGAATCCTGCATCTGACTATCCGCGCCGGAAATATTTTGCGCAGTGTTATTATCCACATTGCTTTGCATATTATTCTGCACAGCGTTATTAATCACACCATTTTGCATATTATTCTGTGTGGCATTATCAGCCACGTCACTTTGTATATTATTCTGCGCAGCCTGCATTCCGGTTACAGCAAGGCTACAGAGGTTGATTCCCATAATCTGACCGTCAGCACCGGTTTGCACCTGCAAAATACCCTCAGATGCCCAGTAATTGAGGGCACGTACGATGTCGGCCTCAGTGTTGCTGAAATGGTCGGCAATCTCTGAAATGGTTGCTATGCCTGCCCCGGAGCCTGTCGCACGGAGCAGATAAAGGTATACCTTGACAAACTCGCCGTTTGCCTTTGGCATGTATTGATCTATAAAAATATCTGACACAGTAGTGAATGATGTTGCTATGTCACTGCTTATGTTTATCGCTGTCATATAAAAAACTCTCTTTCGCTTAACCTGTGAGCAATTATAGCACAATATTTTAACTGTGTGAAGATGGTAAAAGTGCTACAAGCCTTGTAAACTCGGGCTTTTTGAATCCACAAAAGAATGTGGATAATGTGGATAACTGTGTAAAATAATTGAAAAATCAATGTATCACAGGGTATATAAGCTGTTGAAAATTATTTAAAAAATCCACACACAAAATGTGAGTTGTTAACATTTTGTATGTGGATAACGTGGATAACTTATTTCTTAAGCAGGTCTTCGCCGATTTCTACTACATTTCCGGCACCCATGGTTATCAACAGGTCGCCGTTTACACAATTTTCTGATAAAAATTTCTCGATTTCCTCAAATGATGGGAAATAGTGCGCATTCACACCTTTTTCGAGCAATAAATCAAGGATGTCCTTGGATGAAATACCATAGGTGTTCTGCTCACGAGCAGCATAGATATCGGCAAGCACTACAACGTCTGCCATGGAAAGAACATCGGCAAAATCATTTAAGAATGCCTTGGTTCTGGAATAGGTATGCGGCTGGAAGCAAAGAACGAGCCTGTCATGTGGATATTTCTGTGCAGCTGTCAGGGTTGCACGGATCTCGGTTGGATGGTGAGCGTAGTCATCAATGACTGTGACACCGTTTACCTTGCCCTTGTACTGGAAACGTCTGTCAGCACCACCGAACTTGTCGAGGCCTGTGAGGATAGACTCAGTGTCGAGACCGAGTGTGGTGGATAAAGCTATGGCTGCGAGCGCATTGCTTACGTTGTGAGCGCCCGGAACAGAGAGCTTTACGTCGAAAAGTGGACTACCCTGTCTCATAGCTGTAAAAGATGCACAGGCTTTATCGTCATAGGTTATATTTTCCGGATAGAAATCATATTTTGAATCAAAGCCATAGGTGATAATCTTCTGAGGAAGCCCTGCGACAATCTCCTCATAGCGGTCAATCTCGCCATTGATGATGGTAGCGCCGCCTGCGAGAGTGTTTGATGCATACTCGCGGAAGGAATGTCTGATGTCGTTGATATCCTTGAAGAAATCCAGATGCTCAGCCTCAATATTTAAAATAATGCTGTAGCGTGGTCTGAAATTCAAAAAGCTGTTTGTGTACTCACATGCCTCAGAGATGAAATACTCTGAATCACCAACACGCAGATTGCCGTGGATAGATGACAAAATACCTCCTACGGAAATGGTAGGATCTGTCTGGGCGGCGAGAAGAATCTCGCTGATCATGGATGTGGTGGTAGTCTTGCCGTGTGTACCGGCTACAGCAATAGAATAATCGTAATTATCCATAATCTGTCCGAGAAGCTCGGCTCTTGTAAGCATCGGAATACCGGCTGCCTTTGCTGCGGCAAACTCAGGATTGCTTTCATGGATAGCTGCAGTGTAAACCACCAGGTCGATACCGGAGGTGATATTGTCAGCACTCTGACCATATATGACTTTTATGCCCTTTGCAGCAAGCGTCTTTGTGAGGTCTGATTCCTTTGAATCGGAGCCTGAAATGGTAAAGCCCTCCTCATGCAGAATCTCTGCGAGACCGCTCATGCTGATACCGCCGATGCCTATGAAATGAATGTGTATTGGTTTGCTGAAATCTATTTTATACATTAATTTTACCTGCCTGATTTATTATAATTTATATTAATTATACAACTAAATATAGTATTTGCAAAGGAAAAATAAGGCGTAATGAGAATGGACTTTCAAATGATAATAATCATTGTAAATTAAACAGAGATACGATAAATGATACTTGTGCAAAATGTCGAAAATAAAGAAAAATAATATTTGATTTTGTGAAAAATGTTGAAGTGATAATGCGGCTGTGGTATAATTTTCCATATAAAATAATTCATCCGGACCATATGAATTTGATGGGGTTAAGGTATGTAGCAGCTGTAATCTATGTAACAGCAACTATAATTTATATGTAAGCAATTGAGATTCATTATTTATTATAGAAGCATTACAGATACGGTTATTACAGAGACAAATGGTGGGGACCGGATGGACACAACAAAAATTAGGACAGACGAGGAGTGATAACGTGATCAAGAAAGAAATGATAGCCATGCTTTTAGCAGGCGGTCAAGGCAGCAGACTTGGTGTTCTGACAGCGAACGTAGCAAAACCGGCAGTTTCGTTTGGTGGAAAATACAGAATCATAGATTTTCCGCTTAGCAACTGCATCAATTCAGGCATTGATACAGTGGGGGTACTTACACAGTATCAGCCGCTCAGACTTAACAGCCACATCGGAATAGGTATTCCGTGGGATCTCGACAGGAATAACGGAGGAGTCGCAATACTGCCTCCTTATGAGAAAAGTGGCAACAGCGAGTGGTACACAGGTACAGCCAATGCAATCTACCAGAATATGAGGTATATAGACAGTTACAACCCGGACTATGTGTTGATACTGTCAGGAGACCACATTTACAAGATGGACTATGAGGTGATGCTTGACTTCCACAAGGAAAACAATGCCGATGTGACCATAGCAACCATGCCGGTGCCTATCGAGGAAGCAAGCCGATTTGGTATCGTCATAGCCGATGATGATAAGCGCATCAATGCATTTGAGGAAAAGCCGGCTCATCCGCGCAGCAATCTCGCATCAATGGGCATTTACATATTCTCATGGCCGGTGCTAAAGGAAGCATTACTTGCACTAAAGGATCAGGAAAACTGTGATTTTGGCAAGCATGTCATACCATACTGCTTTGAAAACGACAGACGTATGTTTGCATACGAGTTCAACGGATACTGGAAGGACGTAGGTACACTGGGCTCATACTGGGAGGCCAATATGGAGCTTGTAGACCTCATTCCGGAGTTCAATTTGTACGAGGAGTACTGGAAGATTTACACTAAAAATGATGCAATTGAGCCACTCTATATAGCAAAAGGAGGCCATGTGGAGCGCAGCATCATGGGGGAGGGCTGTGAATGCTATGGCCATGTGGAGCATTCTGTCATAGGTGCCAACGTCAAGATTGGAAGAGGCGCAGTAATACGTGATTCCATCATCATGCGTGACACAGAGATAGGCTCCAATGTCACGATAGACAAGTCCATCATCGCGGAAAACTGCAAGGTGGGCGACAATGTGACACTTGGCTTCGGACAGGAAAAACCAAACGTATTAAATGAGAGCATATACTCATTTGGGCTTGTCACTATAGGAGAAGATTCTGTGATACCGGACGGGGTAAAGATAGGCAAAAATACAGCAATTTCCGGTGTTACATATGAAGAGGATTACAAAGACAGTGTGCTTGAGGGCGGAGAAGTTATTATCAAGGCAGGTGACGGAAAATGAAGGCAATAGGAATAATTTTGGCCGGCGGCAACAATAATAGGATGAAGGAACTGACAGCAAAACGAGCAGTACCGGCCCTGCCGATAGCAGGCAGCTTCAGAAGCATAGATTTTGCGCTCAGCAGCATGTCAAACTCACATATACAGACTGTCGCAGTACTGACCCAGTACAATGCGCGCTCACTGAATGAGCATCTGAGTTCTTCAAAATGGTGGAATTTTGGCAGAAAGCAGGGTGGCTTGTTCCTCTTTACACCTACAGTCACAGCGGACAACAGTGACTGGTACAGGGGCACAGCAGATGCGATGTATCAGAACATTGATTTTCTCAAGAGACGCCATGAGCCATATGTCATCATAAGCAGCGGTGACTGTGTATACAAGCTGGATTTCAACAGAGTGCTTGACTTCCACATCGAGAAAAAATCAGACATCACAGTGGTATGCAAGGACATGATGTACAACGACGATGTCAGCCGTTTTGGTGTGGTACGCATGGATGATGAATCAAGAATCACAGAGTTTGATGAAAAGCCAATCGAGGCCTCATCCAACACCATTTCCACAGGTATCTATGTCATCAGAAGACGACAGCTTATAGAGCTTTTGGAGGCAGCAGCAGAGGAAAACAGATTCGATTTCGTAAATGATATCCTCGTGCGCTACAAAAATGTAAAGAAAATATACGGCTACAAGATTAATTCATACTGGAACAATATCGCCGATATTGATGCATACTTCAAGACCAATATGGATTTCCTAAGGCCTGACGTCAGAAGCTATTTCTTCAGGGAGGAGCCGACCATCTGCTCAAAGGTGGACGACCTGCCACCGGCCAAGTTTAACCCGGGCTCAGACATTTCAAACAGCCTTGTATCAAGTGGCTGTATCATAAACGGCAGCGTGGAGGATTCGGTACTTTTCAAGCAGGTATTTGTGGGCAAAAACACTACCGTGAAGAACTGCGTGCTGCTCAATGACGTCTATATAGGCGACAATGTGCACCTCGAGAATTGTATCGTAGAGAGCCGCGGAACCATCAATCCAAACACATGCTACTGTGGTGAGGATGAAGTCATGATAGTAAAAGAAAAAAATGTAAGATATGTAATTTAAAACAGACCAGGGGGACAAAAATATGCAGATTACAGACATCAGAATTCGTAAGGTAGAAAAAGAAGGCAAGATGAAGGCGGTTGTGTCAATCACAATCGATGATGAATTCGTGGTACATGACATCAAGGTAATCGAAGGAGAAAAGGGACTTTTCATCGCCATGCCAAGCCGTAAGGCAAACGATGGCGAGTACAGGGATATAGCCCATCCGATTAACTCTGCCACACGCGAAAATATCCAGAATATGATTCTAGAAAAGTATAAGACAGAGATTGAGAATGTATAAGATCAAACAAAGATTCGACAAAGATTCGAGCCACGAGGGCAGACTTTGGGACTCGTAATATGCTAAGCTATAGCCATCATAAGAAAGAGATAAAAAATCTTTCTTATGATGGCTTATTTTTATATTTTCGGAAGCGGGAGGTATAGGGTATGCATATTTTGACACTCATATCATTAATTTTATGAAAAAAGTTGTAAAGTGGTGTCGTTACAAGATATCTAATAAAAAAATATATTAGCAAAGTGATGGTTATTAAAAACCAAATTTGATTATTTACAATCAAAATAAAAAGTGATATAGTAAGAGTATAGAAAACGGTTGTAAATAACCCGATGGAGGGAATTACATTGAATCTTTCAGTTAAAGAGCTAAAAGAGAAAGAAATCTCAAAAGTTGAAGAGATTAGTTGGAATATTTCAAACAGGATAAGAGAATTTGGCAATGCTTCTACGTACGGTGGATTTTGTTTAGCATATGTGGCCTATGTATCTTTAAAAAATAAAATAATAGATATAAACCAGTTAAAAGAATATGTGGAGCGGACTTTTTCACCAGAAAGAGTCAGTTTCATAAAAGAAAATATTGGAAATTTATGGAATGCTGCAATAGAAATTTCAGAAGAATATTCAGAAGATGCACTTTTAGCAACTGTTTTATGGTGGCAATTACAGGGGAATCGGTTCATGGGAGAATGTGAAACACCGCAGAGTGTAGTAAAGCTGGCAAATGAGATTCTTCAGATTTCAAATGATAAGGTGGCAGATTTTTGCAGCGGAATTGGCTCGTTTCTTGTGAGTGCCATAGAAAAGAGTCCAGAATCACAATTTTATGGTACAGAGATTGTGCGAGATGTAAAAGAAGTGTCAGCAATCCGTACAGAATTGATATCTGATCGGGTAAAAATTGAGCAAAAATCAGTTTTAAATATAAAGGATAATTTGATGTTTGATAAAATATTCTGTGATTATCCATGGGGAATAAAAGTAAAAGACAGCATTGGAAGTAACAAAGCATTACAAGCAATATATGATGAGATACCAGAAGTACAGAAGGTGGCAGCAGGAGACTGGATATTTATTATAAATGTCATGAATCACCTTAATAAAAATGGTAAGGCTGTTATTTCGGTAAGCAATGGGGTTACCTGGAATGGTGGAAATAATACAATCATTCGTGAAAAATTTATAAAACAAGGATTTGTAGAAGCAGTGATTGCTCTTCCGCAAAATTTATATCTGAATACAGGAATTGCATGTTCGTTACTGGTGTTAAGTAGAAGTAATAAAAACATAAGAATGATAGATGCAACAGAAATGGTATCGGTTGGACGGAGACAGAACATTCTTAGTGATGAAAATATTTCTGAGATTGTTGAATTGTTGAATACTGATGACAAAAATTCAAGATTGATTTCTATTGAAGAGGTAGCGGAAAATGAATATGTTCTTAATCCGTCAAGATATCTTCAACGAGAAACAGTTGTAAAAAATGGTGTGTTTTTTGAAACTGTAATAAAGAATATAACAAGAGGAGCACAAATTAAAGCATCTGTTTTAGATGAAATTGTATCAGATGAACCGACGAACATGCAGTACTTGATGTTGGCAAATTTACAGGATGGAATCATTAGTGACGAACTTCCATATTTGAAGAAAATAGACTCTAAATATGAAAAATATTGTATAAAAAATGGAAGTCTGGTAATTTCCAAAAATGCATCACCGGTGAAAATGGCGATTATGTCCGTACAAGAAGGCAAGAAGATTTTGGCAAATGGAAATCTCTATGTTATTGAACTAGATAAAGATAAGATAAATCCTTATTTTTTAAAAGCGTATCTGGAAAGCGAAAATGGAAAGTCGGCTTTATCCAGAGTTGCAGTAGGCGCTACCTTGTTGAATCTACCGGTGGAAGGATTAAAAAAGGTGATAATTCCGTTGCCGGATTTAGAAAGTCAGAAAAAAATTGCAGATCAATATTATGCGAAGCTAAGTGAGATTAAAGAATTAAAATACAAACTGGAAAAGGCAACAGAAGAACTGGAACATATTTATACGGAGGAAAAATAAATGGATGACAATAATAAATTTGATGTAGTTGGAACCAATATAGCAGAAAAAGCGACGATGATCTGGAATGTAGCAGATATGCTTAGAGGACCATTCAAACCGCATGAATATGGTTTGGTAATCTTACCAATGACAGTAGTAAAAAGATTTCATGACTGCCTATTGCCGACGCATAAAGCAGTACTTGAAAAGTATGAGGAAGTAAAGAAATTTGCAGTTATTGATGGATTTTTGACAACAGCCTCCCAGTATCAGTTTTATAATATCAGCAAATATACATTTGATTCATTGCTTGCTGATCCGGAAAATATTGAAGCAAATTTTCAAGATTATTTAAAGGGGTTTTCTGACAATGTACAGGATATATTAACAAAATTTGACTTTGATAATATTATTCGTAGACTTGTGGAAAGTAATACATTATATTTAGTTATCAAGGAATTTAATTCACAGAAAGGCTATCTGGGACCAGATAAGATTAGTGCAGTAGACTGTGGATATATTTTTGAAGATTTGGTAAAACGATTTTCAGAGTCGTTTGGTGAAGAGGCCGGAGCACATTTTACTAGTAGAGATATAATTTATTTAATGACAGATTTACTTTTATCAGATGCAGATTTAAGTAAAGGTGGAAATGTAACAGTATATGATATGGCAATGGGAACAAGCCAGATGTTATCATGTATGGAAGAACGTATTCATGAGTTAAACAATGAAATCAGTGTTACATGTTTTGGACAGGAATTTAATCCGTCTACATTTGCAATTGCTAAGGCAGATATGATGATTCGAGGGGGAGATCCTAATAATATGCGATTTGGGGATACATTGAGCGAGGATCAATTCGAAGGATTTCAATTTCAGTACATTATTTCGAATCCGCCTTTTGGAATTGATTGGAAGCGGGAACAGAAAAAAGTAACAGAAGAAGCTAAAAAAGGAAAACATGGAAGATTTGCACCAGGGTTACCTAAAATTAATGATGGTCAACAGTTATTTGTTCTTAATGGGTTAAAAAAATTGGCACCTAATGGGAAAATGGCAATAATTCAAGATGCATCGCCATTATATGCTGGAGATGCAGGAAGCGGATCGTCAAATATAAGAAAATATATTTTAGAGAATGATTGGCTTGATGCAATAATAAGGCTTTCAACTAGCCAATTTATGAATACGCCTATAGGTACATATATTTGGGTGATTTCTAAGAATAAGCCAGATTATCGAGCTGGAAAGGTTCAGTTGATTGATGCATCTGAATGTTATAAAGTTCGGCGTCGTCCAATCGGGAAAAAACGAAATGATATAACAACTGAATGTGCAAAACTTATTGTGCAAGCGTATGGGGAGTATAAAGATGATATGCGTTACAATATAGATGAAATTTGGTGTGAAAGTAAAATTTTCCCGATAGAAGAGTTTGGATATCATAAAATAGTTGTAGAACGTCCTCTTTATGATGAAAATGGGAAAATTATATATAAAAATGGAAAACCAGTTGCTGATACAGCATTACGAGATACGGAATTAGTTCCAATGAAAATCGACATTGATGAATATTTACGAGAAGAAATTAAGCCATATGAACCTGATGCATGGATAGATAAGAAAAAAACAAAAATAGGGTATGAAATTCCAATGATTCGCTACTTTTATAATTTTCCTAAATTTAAAGGTCATGATGAGTTATTTGAAGAATTAAAAAATATAGAAGCTACAATTCAGGAATCTATGAAGATTCTATTTGAGGATTAAAAATATGAGAGAAATTAACGACATAATTTGGTTAGGCGAGTTACCAGAAAACTGGAATACAATCGAGTTGGGGCAGGTGTATGAGGAAAGAAAAGTCAAAGTTAAAGAGACAATATATGAACCACTATCTGTTACGATGAATGGTATAGTTCCACAATTAGCATCAGCAGTAAAAGCAGCAGAAGGAAGCGATCGCAAGCTTGTAAAAAAGGGTGATTTTGTTATTAACAGTCGCTCAGATAGAAAAGGGGCATGTGGTGTTTCTGAAAGAGATGGCTCTTGTTCAGTTATTAATATAGTAATTAGACCGCGTGATTTATATACAGCGGAATATTACAATTATGTATTATTATCAACGTACTTTCAAGAAGAATTTTATCGTTGGGGACATGGCATTGCATCAGATTTATGGACCACTAGATGGTCAGAAATGAGAAAAATAAAGTTGCCTAATCCACCAGATAGCGTAAAGAAAAAAATCGTTTTTCATATAAAAAGTAAACGTAATGAAATTGCAAGATTGGAAGAGGATACATATAGAATTATTGAACAATATAAAATATTGAAAAACTCTTACATAGAGGATTTAATAACACATGGGGTAAGAGAATGCGAAAGATGGAAAAACTCAGGCGAGAGAGGATTTGGAAATATTCCATCACATTGGAATATGTTGAAAATAAAACGTATTTTTAAAATCAGGAAAGAAATTGCAGGATGTGAAGGTTTGCAACTATTATCAATTACGCAAAAAGGAATTGTTCCAAAAGATATATCAAGGAATGAGGGACAAACAGCTGCTGATTATAGCAAATATCAAGTGGTTCATATAGATGATTACGCAATGAATCATATGGATTTACGTACAGGTTGGGTTGACCTTTCAAGCTACGAAGGAGTAACGAGTCCAGATTATAGAGTTTTTTTTATTGATGATGAAATGCGTTTTAACAAAGATTACTATAAATATGTTATGCAATACTGCTATATTAAAGAAGTATTCTATAGTGTAGCACAGGGGATAAATGAAAATGGAAGATATCGTCTGAAAACAGATTCTTTTTTAAATTTTCGCCTTATGGTTCCCCCGATTGAAGAACAAGTTGAGATTGCAAAAAAATTAAATGAAAAAGTCGGAGCAATCAATAAAATACTTGAAAGCAAAGAACGATTTTTAGAAGACCTTATAGCCTATAAAAAAATAATGTTTTATGAATATGTCACCGGAAAAAAGGAGGTGCCGAAAATTTGAGCATAGATGTTACTACAGAGAAACGTTTTGAATCGGACATTGAAGAATTCTTTTTATCGCCAGCAGGTGGATATACACACAATCAAGATGCATATGATCCGCAACTTGGCGTATATCAGGATACTTTACTACGGTTTATTCAGAAAACACAGCCGAAGGAATGGAAACGTTTTTTATTACAAAACAAAGTAGATCCGGAGCGTAAATTCTGCCTTGCGTTTAATAATGCCTGTGATATGGATGGACTCATTTCTGTATTACGTCATGGTTTTAAGCACAGAGGAATTCCATTTAAAGTCTGCTATTTTAAGCCGGAATCAGGTCTGAATCAGACGGCGATGTCTTTATACGAAAAGAATGAAATTACCTGTAACAGGCAATGGTTTTATTCCAACGATACACACAATTCTGTAGACATGGTTCTGGCTGTGAATGGGATTCCGGTATTTGCTCTGGAATTAAAGAATCAGTATACCGGACAGAATGTAGATCATGCAAAACGGCAGTGGATGTATGATCGCGATCCAAGAGAAATTTGTTTTCAGTTTAATAAAAGAATTTTAGGATATTTCTGCATTGATCAGTTGGAAGTCTGGATGACAACAAAGCTGGAGGGAAAGAATACATATTTTCTTCCATTCAATCAAGGTTCTAATGGTGCAGGAAATGATGGCGGCAAGGGAAATCCTGCAAATCCAGACGGATATCCGACATCGTATTTCTGGGAGTATGTATTCCAGAAAGATAGTATGATGGATATTATCCAGAAGTTTATTCATTTGCAAATCAAAGAAGAAAAGAAAAGGTTGCCGGATGGCACAGAGCAGGTTACGAAAAAGAAAACACTGATATTTCCGAGATATCATCAGTTGGATGTAGTGCGTAAGTTAATTGTAGATGTACGGGAAGAAGGAACTGGACATAATTATCTGATCCAACACAGTGCCGGATCTGGAAAATCAAATTCGATTGCTTGGACAGCATATAGATTGGCATCTTTGCATGATCCCGATGATATGTCTGTTTTCAGTAGTGTTATTGTAGTGACAGATCGAACTGTGCTGGATGCGCAGCTACAGGAAACGATTTCGGGTTTTGACCATACGATAGGTGCAGTAGAGACGATTGATGATAAAAAGAATTCAAAAGATTTGAGAGATGCGATTAATAATGGTGCAAGAATTATTGTAACTACGCTGCAGAAATTTCCGGTGATTTATCAGGAAGTGGATAAGGTTGCCGGAAGAAACTTCGCTATCATTGTTGACGAAGCACATTCTTCACAGACGGGAAGTTCTGCTATGAAATTGAAGGCTGCGCTAGCAGATACAGAGGCAGCATTACGGGAATACGCAGAAATAGAGGGAAAAGCAGAAGATGAAATTGACAGAAATGATAAACTTGTTCAGGAAATGCTGACACATGGAAAGCATCCGAACTTATCATTTTTTGCATTTACAGCGACTCCGAAACCAGCGACATTAGAGATGTTTGGTAGCCAATGGACTGATGGAAGTTTTCATCCATTTCATATTTATAGCATGAGACAGGCTATTGAAGAAGGATTTATTTTGGATGTACTGCAAAACTACATGACATACAGTACTTGTTTCAAAATAGCAAAAGATACACCGGAAAATCCAGAGCTTCCGGAGAGCAGAGCAACAAAGATTATCAAAAAATATGAGAAATTGCATCCATATAATATCAGCCAGAAATCGCAAATTATTGTAGAAACTTTTCGGGAAACGACCAAAAATAAAATTGGCGGAAAAGGAAAAATGATGGTAGTAACAGATTCCAGACTGGCTGCAGTTCGATATTTCCATGAAATTAAACGATATATTCAAAAACAGCATTATGCAGATATGGATATTTTAGCAGCATTTTCCGGTAGTGTGCAGGATGGTGATGAAGAATATACAGAGTCCGGATTAAATGTAAGAAAAGATGGAAGTCATATATCAGAAGGTCAGACTAAGGAAGAGTTTCATGATAACTTTAATGTCCTGGTTGTTGCAGAAAAATATCAGACAGGATTCGATGAGCCTTTGCTTCATACTATGATTGTGGACAAAAAACTGAAAAATGTAAAGGCTGTGCAGACATTATCACGTTTGAACCGCACCTGTACTGGAAAAGTAGACACATTTGTGTTGGACTTCGCAAATAAGAAAGAGGATATTCTAGAAGCATTTCAACCATTTTATCAGGAGACGAGTCTTGAGCAGGAAGTAAATGTGGATTTGATTTATCAGACAGAAAAAGAGCTTTTGGATTATGCGATTTATAACAAGAATGATATTAATGCTTTTATAGACGTATGGAATCATCCGGGAAGACAAGATGCAACTGCTATGGGAAAAATGACGAGTGTGTTGAAACCGATAGCAGACAGATACAATTTGAAGAATCCGGAAGAACGATATCAATTCAGAAGACTGGTAAGAAAGTTGATCCGATGGTACAGCTATATCACACAGGTAGTTCGCATGTTTGACGAAGATATGCATAAGGAATACCTGTTTCTGAGTTATCTGATTGGATTGCTTCCAGAAGAAAAAGAAGAGCCAGTCGATCTGGATGGAAAATTGAAACTGGAATATTATAAGTTGCAGAAAACATTCGAAGGTGCAATAACATTGGAGAAAATTGATGGTCAGTATGTTCCGTCCAAGAAGCAAGGAGTACAGGGGAACAGACAGAAAAGTACATTGGATGAAATATTGAACAAGATTAATGAAAAGTATAAAGGACAATTTTCAGAAGGTGATCGGGTAATGCTGGGTGCTTTACATGATAAACTGATTGCAGATGATAAACTGGCAAGCTCGGCTCGCACTTCTGATCCAAGAATATTTACAGAAAGTATTTTCCCATCAGCGTTTGGAAATGCAGCAATGGAAAGCTATATGGAGGCCCAGGACAGTTATGGATCACTGTTTGAGGACAAAAGCAAGTATGATGCTGTAATGAGTGCGTTAGCAGGGGTGATTTATAGGGAAATGCGGTCAAAAAAGACTGTGGATTACCAGAAAGTTGAACTTGATGAACAGGTTCAAAGGGTGGCGGAAACCCCGGATAAATATGGGGAATAAAAAAGAAACTATGATGGTATGAAAAGGCAAGGGAGGTTTTTTATGTGGCTAGATAATGCGTCAGATATTGATATTTTATTTTATGAGCCGTATGCAAGAATAATTGCTGACATCGCAAAAAATGAAAAATATAATCCGTTGACAATTGGCGTTTTCGGATTGTGGGGAGCAGGAAAGTCCACTTTATTGAAGTTGATAAATGAAAAGCTTGAGAGTCAGGAAGAAACTATTTGTGTAACCATTAATGCATGGATGTTTGAATCATATGACGACGCTAAAATGGCAATTATAGAGGCTTTATTGCTAGAGCTTAAAGAAAAATTTCCTGACGATGCTAAAAAGAAATTTGGCAAATTAATAAAAAGAGTTGACTGGTTTAAATTAGGAACAAAAGCGGTATCCACGCTCGCACCTGTAGTTGCAAGTGTAGCCATGGGGAATCCGTTGCCCATGTTATTAAATGTAACAGGAAATGCTGAAGAAATTGGAAATACAGTCAAAAGTGCAGCAAATTCTATACAATCATTAAAAGATGAATATTGGAAAGAGGAAGATGTGTCGAATGATGAAAGTAGGATAAACAATATCAGAAAATTTAGAGGAGAATTTTCTGATGCATTGAAAAATGACGATATTAAAAATGTAGTTGTAATGATAGATGATTTAGACAGATGTCGTCCAGAACGAATAATTGAAATATTGGAAGTAATTAAACTATTCTTGTCCGTTGACAGGACAACATTTATTATTGCAGCAGATGAAAATGTTATAAAGTACTCCATCCGTGAAAAGTATCCACCAATGAATGGATTTGATGTAGAACTGGACAAAGAATACATTGAAAAAATTATTCAATTGCCAATATATATCCCGGAATTATCTGCAAAGGATATACAAAATTATCTATTATTATTGGTTACACAAAGCTATTTGGAACAAGAAAGTTTTAAGCAGCTAATAGATAAGATATTCGAAGAAAAAAGAACAATTTCTGGGGATGTGATTACACTAGAAGAAATTAATAAGTTGATTGATGAGTTAGGATTGAATTGGCAGGATGGGGGAAAAACAGTTTTTAATGAAACAGCAAAAATTATTGATGAAATAAGAGAAATTGTTGCATCTACATTAAAAGGCAATCCACGCCAGGCAAAACGCTTTTTGAACACATTTATTACCAAACGCCAATTGGCAAAAATTTATTATGGTGATGAAATTGATATTTCCATTTTAGCTAAATTATTAGTGCTGCAAAAGCTGGACAATGACTTGTTTATACAATTGAATGAATGGAATAAAGAATTTGATACTGAAAATGTAAAATTCAAAGAAATGCGAATGGCAGTTGCACAAGGAACTACAGTTGAGCAAGAACCTTGGGCGACACCTCAAATAAAAAAATGGTTAGATTGTAAACCGATTGAATTGGAAAAATATCCTTTGGAAAGATATTTTTATTTGACAAGAGAAAATTTAAAAAATTCAAATATTGATCAATCAGGATTTAGTAGTAATACCAAAGATATATTGGTTCGTATAGGAAATGCTCAGAGTGGAGGACAAATGACAGCTATTATAAATGCAGCAAAAGAATTGTCATCCGTAGAAATTGGAGATGTATTTAAAGTTGTTATTCCTAAAATTGAAAAAGGTGATTTGAAATTTTTTGTTATACGAGATTTGTTTATTAATTTTGAAAGATTTAAAGGTAAAATTTCAGAAGCATTACTTAAATCAAACAGCAAAATTAAAGTTGGTGATATTCCGGTATTAAGGGCTATGTATCAGAATGATTCAGAACGTTTAGAAGAAACATTGCAGAAAATGATTGAAAAGGGAACATTATCACAAAAGATGCTGGATGATATAAAAGCACAACAAAAGAAGGGATAAGTTATGGGTACATCAAAAGGATATATAGCACCAACAACACCGCATTGGTCAACCGCAAAAAGAGCAGTGACGGCCTTTATAAATAATAGAGATTTTGATTCTAAAGCAAAAGCGGCCAGTAAATATGCAACCGCAATGAAAAAAGACATGTCGACAGGTGGTAGTTTCCAATCAGCAGCGGCAAGAACTTTAGGTTTTGCACAAAAAGTTGCGTCGGGTGGACTGGACAATGCATTGCGTGAATATAATAGGGAAGACCTTGTAGGAAAGCCGTCAGAAGTTGTTTGGACAGAATTACTGCATGAATTTACAAATTCTGGAGCATCGGTAGAAGATAATATGGCAGCAGATGCATTGTCACAGGCTATGGATAATTTGGAAATTGAAGATATTGCAGATATAGGGAATGTTTCAGTTGATATACTGTTAAAAGAAATGTTGAAGGAATACATAAAAGAAAATTTTGATTTCCGATATGAAGAAAAAATATCAAAAGGAAAAACACCGGCACAAACATCCGAAATTTTAAATGACATGCATGAATATATAGAAAATAGCATTGATGGTGATTTAAACTTGGATAATTTGAGAACAGTTGATTTTTCTAATATGGGAACAGCACAAGTAGTAGAAGATGCATTGAGAGATGCGTTATCTGTGTTCGAAAAGTATTATGGGGAGGATTAGGAATGCGGTTTTGGGTTGATAAGGAACAAGAGAAAAAGCCAGATGACGAATGGAAAGACGCATATGTTTTTTCGATTAATCGAAAAAAATATAGTACGATATTTACAAATATAACAGACAGCTGGTACCGGATGGATCAAATGCAGATTCCTACAATATACGAAGATTTGTTCATAATAGGTTTGAGCATTTTTGCTTTGGATAAGAGAGTATCCAGAAGAAAATTTAAAGACTGCTGGACTAGAGAGATAAGCGTATCTATTCCAGTATTAGAATATGAGAAATGGAAGCATACGGAATTACAATGGGAAAATGTACTGGGATTTTTGACAGGGGATCATTGGCATATTACATTTAGAAAAAGTGAGATAATATATAGTTATAGGGAACATGCAAATAGAATTCATTTGAATGTTCAAAACTGTAATTGTGTATGTTTGTTTTCTGGAGGATTGGATTCTTTTTGTGGTGCGATTAAACTATTGGAGCACGGAGATTCTCCTTGCCTGATCGGACACAATGAATATCCTAAACTTGCAAAAAGACAGAATTTGTTCGCTAGGACTTTTCAGGAATTTTATCCAGAACAATCTGTTAAATTTATTAGTTTTACAGCAAATTCCAGAGCTCCTATAAGTGAAAAAGAAGGAATATTGAAGGGGAGCGAAAATACTTCTCGTGGCAGGTCATTACTGTTTTTATGTGCAGCACTTAGCGTGGCTGGTATTTTAGGAGAAAATGTACCGGTTTATATTCCGGAAAATGGATTCATCGGACTTAATATTCCATTAACGGGAGGAAGAAAAGGAACTTGCAGTACAAGAACTACTCATCCACACTTTTTAAGACAATTTAATGATATCTTAGAAACGGTAGGAATAAAGAATATTATTACCAATTTTTTTGCGTACAATACAAAAAGAGAGATTGTAGGACAAGTTAAAGATACAGATGCATTTAAAAGCTGTTATGCAGATACGATTTCGTGCTCACATCCTTGTTTAGCAAGATATAATAAAAAGGGATCTAAAGAATATCCTATAAATTGTGGATACTGTTACCCGTGTTTGATACGCAAAAGTTCACTTTTGGACATAGATGAGATAAAAAAATATTCTTATCAGGGAGAAGCTTATGATTTTTTAATGGAATATCAAGAAAGTGAGAAGAGTGCAGATTTAAGAGCGGTGCTTGGAAGTATCTATCGTTGTAAACATTCTTCGGATAAAGAATTAAAAAGATATATTAGATGCGTAGGAGAATTAACAGAAGAGGAAGTTGAAAAATTTTTATCATTATACAAGAAAAGTATAGAGGATTTGGTACAACTTTTTTCCGCAGATCAGAGAATGAAGGAGTATCTGGGATTATGATTCAACACCTTATTGATACACACTTTCATCTGGATTATTACAAAGAGCATCAGAAAATATATGACGGAATAAATGAAAGAAAACAATATACATTGTGCATGACGAATTCGCCTGGAGTATATATATCCTGTAAACGCATATATCCGGAAACAAAATATTTGAAATTTGCACTTGGATTCCATCCACAGGATGTATCACTGAAAGAGGCGGATTTTTATGATTTTATGCAATTGGTAAATGCAACTAATTATGTCGGAGAAATAGGACTTGATTTTTCAAGACAAAGTTATATTTCGCGTAATAAACAATGTATGTATTTTGAGCAAATTGTAAGAGTGTGTGCAGAAAAGGATAAATTAATGTCTGTGCATCTTAGAAGAGCGGAGGAAGAAGCAATATCTATTTTGAAAAAATATCGCCCTCGTAGGTGCATTATTCATTGGTTTAATGGAAACGGAGAGCAATTGCAACAATTAGTGGATATAGGATGTTATTTTTCACTTAATTCTAACATGGTAACAAATGAAAAGAATAAAGAAAAATTGTATTTGATACCAAAAACAAGAGTATTAATTGAAAGTGATGGACCGTTTACAAAAATCGATGGAAAAAAGTATACATTTAACAACCTAATAAAAATATACGAGTTAGTTGCACGATATTATAATGAACCAGACATTATTAAGATGGTTTATGCTAATTTTCGAGATATTCTTTCAAAATAGTGTTAATTGCAAAGTTAGAGGGTGATTTTATGGCAATACGATCAGTAGAATATCTGCAAAGTCTTGTCTGAGAGCTTGCAAAACTTCCGGATGAGACTGAGTGGGTAGAATTCAAATGTAATAATAAACAGCCGCAGATGATTGGTGAATATATTTCTGCTCTCAGTAATTCAGCTGCGTTGTGCGAACGACCAAAAGCATATCTTGTTTTTTTGGGGGGGGGGTGGATGATGCAACGTACAAAATTGTAGGCACTGAATTTCAGTATCGTAAAATGAAAAAGGAAAATGAGGAATTGGAAGCATGGCTTTCCAGAATGCTTTCACTAAGAATTAATTTCCGATTTTTTGAGGTTCCGATGGATGAAGGAATGGTTGTGCTGATGGAGATTCCTTGTGCAGAAAAACAGCCGGTACAGTTCGCTGGTGGGGAATATATAAGAATTGGAACAAATAAAAAGAACTTAAAAGAGTATCCGGATAAAGAAAGAGAATTGTGGAGAACATTTGATTCCACACCATATGAATTGCGATGGGAAATCTGAATGAGGATGAAATGGTGTCATTACTGGATTATTCCAAGTATTATGACAAACTTGAAATGCCGATTCCGAGAAATCGAGATAAGGTACTAGAAGACCTGCAACATGAAAAATTTATTATGAAAAATGATGCCGGGACATGGGATATCACGAATATGGGTGCTTTAATGATTGCAAAAGATTTGAAGAAATTTGAATATCTGCATAGAAGAACTGTCAGAATGATATGGTATAAAGAAAACTCCAGATTGGATGCTATAAGAGAAAAGGAATTTTGTGCAGGTTATGCATTTTTACATGAAGAAATCGTGCAGTATATTATGACAATTATTCCACAGAAAGAAGTTATTGTAGATGCTACGAGAAAATCTGTTGTCAGTTTTCACGAAATTGCTATCCGTGAGTTGCTGGCAAATGCCATGATACAGCAGGATCTGTAGCAAAGGGGAACGAATCCAATGGTGGAGGCGTTTAAAAATCGAATCGAGTTTTCAAATGCCGGAGCATCATTGGTGGCAATCGAAAGAATTGTAGATTCGGTGCTGGTATCCAGAAATGAAAACATTGCCGGGTTTATGCACAAATGTGGTATTTGTGAGGAGCGTGGCAGTGGTTATGATAAGATTGTTGAAGCAACTGGTAAAAACGAACTACTTGCACCAAGGATTGAAAATCAAAATAATCAATTTACAAAAGTAATACTGTTTGCAAAAGTACCGTTTGAACTAACCACGAAAGAAGATCGGATGCATACTTGTTATATGCAGGCGTGTCTGGCATATGTCAATTTTGAGGGGATTTCTAATTCGGATATTCGAAAAATATTTGGATTGGGAGAAAAATAGAAGGCAAAAGCATCTCGACTTCTTACCAGTGCTGTTGATGGAGGATATATTAAAGTAATGGATCTGGATACGGCACCAAGATATAAAAAGTATATTCCATATTGGGCGTGATTTAAGTTTCGCTAAGTTTCACAAACAACACTTTATAACTTTATAAATAATGCTCCTGCTTAACAATCACCTGTTTTAAGGCATTTATTACTGAGGATGATTTTATTCGGGTTTTAATATTTTTCACGAAAGTGGCGAAAAGTGCCTGCTGGCGTATACTCTCGCTTAATGCAAAACGGAAATCCTGCATGCTTTTATCTCGATAATCAGAAAATTTTTCATCCTGATATGGCAATAGTTTCATACAACGGTAAGCGATGTTAATAAGATTAACCATCATTTCAATTCCCTTGCAGCTCAGAATCATGGAGGCCGCAAGCTCTAGTATTGATTATCTTTTCTGCCACATACGGTATCCGAGAGAAACAGCGTTTCAGCACTTGGGGTTGAAAAAGTTGTAAAGTGGTGATTATTATACTTGTGGTAATTATTGTGTGCTGTTCGGGAACGAAATAGGGGAAAAGATTAGGTGACTTGATAAAATTAGAGTGAGAAATTTAATGACAAACTGCCATCGCTGTGCTACAATCAACTCAAAGCATTATATTTCTGTAAATACGACACCACAGCATATTTTTTACCGGTGCGTATCACTTTGAAGAGGGCAGACCACTTCGCATTTTTCGACAAAGACATGGAAATTTTCAATGCTTTATGTTACCAGTTAATAGCAGGAAAATTGAAATGTCAGATGTGGAAACATTGTGAGAAAAGCGGGGTGTGGGGATTTTGCCGGCTTTTATATAAGTGATTATTGTACACATCATATACGTGGAAAGCATAAGTATACAGTATTTTCATTCGATTTCAAATTTTCCTGCTCATACAAGAAGAGGAGGTTAATTTGGGTACAAAGGACTCGAAGGCAAAGGAGTATTTGTCAGATAATACGAGGTTTAGTGAAATCTGCAATTATGTATTGTTTGACGGAGAGAAGGTTATCAAACCGGAGAATTTAAAAGAATGCGACACCACAGAGGTGTTATCTGTTTTCGGTATTGATAAGAAGCAGATTGTTAAGCAGAAATGGAGAGATTTGCTAAAGGGGGTGTCTGTAAAATATACAGAATCAGTATACATCGTACTGATGGGGATAGAGGCACAGACAGATGTTCATTATTCGATGCCGGTTAAGACTATGATTTATGATGCCATGAATTATGGAGAACAGGTCAACGAGGCGAAGAAGCATCATCAGAAAAACAAAGATTATAAATCATCAGATGAGTTTTTATCAGGGTTTACACTTGAGGATAGGCTGACACCGGTGATTACAATTACATTATATCTTGGAACAAAAAACTGGGATGGTCCAAGAAGCCTTGTAGAGATGATGCCACATATGGACGAGCGATTTAGACCATTTATCAACGATTACAGAATTAATCTGTTGAATCCACTGGAGATTACAGACTTTTCAAGGTTCGAGACAGGACTCAGACCGTTGTTTGAGTTGTTGAAAAATGCGTCAGATGAGGAAAAACTGAATGATTTAATTACAAACGACGAAACCTTTACAAGGGTTGACGTTGAGACAGTAGCAGCTATCAATCTATTTGTAGGAACTGACATTAAGTATGATGAAAAGGAAGAGGTGGTAAATATGTGTAAGGCATGGGATGATCATAAAAAGCGTGGCATTCAGGAGGGCCGTCTTTTTGAAATTTATCTTTCGGTACAGGAAGGAGACTATTCTGCAAAAAGAGGTGCCGAGAAAGCTGAGATGTCGCTTGAAGAATTTGAAAAAGCGATGAGCAAAGCAGGATATAAAATACCTGAGCTGGTATAATAATTACAGAACTGTTATAGCAATTAAAACAAGGGGGATAGAGAGTGTCAATGCCCTTGTCTTTTAGAGAGAAATTTGATGACAAACTGTCCTCTCTGTGTTAAAATCAACTCAAAGCATTATATTTCTGTAAATACGACACCACAGCATATTTTTTACCGGTGCGTATCACTTTGAAGAGGGCAGACCACTTCGCATTTTTCGACAAAGACATGGAAATTTTCAATGCTTTATGTTACCAATTAATAGCAGGAAAATTGAAATGTCAGATGTGGAAACATTGCGAGAAAAGTAGGCTCCGGGGATTTTGCCAGCTTATTGTGGGTGCTTATTTTACACCATCGTGTGAAAAGCGTAACTATTTTATTTACAGAAAAATTAAAGGCATAGTTTACTCGTATTGTAATTCTAAGTGTAAATAAGCATATATAGGTATACAGTATTTTCATTCGACTTCAAATTTTCCTGCTCACACAAGAAGAGGAGGTTAATTTGGGTACAAAGGACTCGAAGGCAAAGGAGTATTTGTCGGACAATACGAGGTTTAGTGAAATCTGTAATTATGTATTGTTTGACGGAGAGAAGGTTATCAAACCGGAGGATTTAAAAGAATGCGACACCACAGAGGTGTTATCTGTTTTCGGTATTGATAAGAAGCAGATTGTTAAGCAGAAATGGAGAGATTTGCTAAAGGGGGTGTCTGTAAAATATACAGAATCAGTATACATCGTACTGATGGGGATAGAGGCACAGACAGATGTTCATTATTCGATGCCGGTTAAGACTATGATTTATGATGCCATGAATTATGGAGAACAGGTCAACGAGGCGAAGAAGCATCATCAGAAAAACAAAGATTATAAATCATCAGATGAGTTTTTATCAGGGTTTACACTTGAGGATAGGCTGACACCGGTGATTACAATTACATTATATCTTGGAACAAAAAACTGGGATGGTCCAAGAAGCCTTGTAGAGATGATGCCACATATGGACGAGCGATTTAGACCATTTATCAACGATTACAGAATTAATCTGTTGAATCCACTGGAGATTACAGACTTTTCAAGGTTCGAGACAGGACTCAGACCGTTGTTTGAGTTGTTGAAAAATGCGTCAGATGAGGAAAAACTGAATGATTTAATTACAAACGACGAAACCTTTACAAGGGTTGACGTTGAGACAGTAGCAGCTATCAATCTATTTGTAGGAACTGACATTAAGTATGATGAAAAGGAAGAGGTGGTAAATATGTGTAAGGCATGGGATGATCATAAAAAGCTTGGCATTCAGGAGGGCATGAAGCAAGGAATACAACAAGGAATGAAACAAGGAATGAAACAGGGCATGCAGCAGGGCCGTCTTTTTGAAATTTATCTTTCAGTACAGGAGGGAGACTATTCTGCAAAAAGAGGTGCCGAGAAAGCAGAGATGTCGCTTGATGAATTTGAAAAAGCGATGAGCAAAGCAGGATATAAAATACCTGAGCTGGTATAATAATCCAAATATATTTCACACAAACCGGTCTATCCGTGGTACAATAAGCCACAGACAGACCGTTTTTTTAAAGAGGATAGACAAACAGATATGTACAAGACGAAAATAGATAATCTTGATTTAAAACAGATTGCTGACAGTGGTCAGTGCTTCAGATGGAAGAACACAGGAGAAAACGAATACACAGTAGTGGCGTTTGACAGGGCACTTCGGATTAAGCAGGATGGGAATGAGTTTGAGCTGAACTGTGATGAGGCTGACTGGAACAATATATGGAAAAGCTATCTGGATATGGATACGGATTATGCGGGGATTGCAAAGCTGATAGCAGACGGAGATGATGCGCATCTGAAAGAGGCATATGCATATGGTAGTGGTGTGCGCATTTTAAGACAGGATTTGTGGGAGATGATTGTTACATTTATGATTTCCCAGAATAATAACATTAAGCGAATCACAAATAGTGTGGATTTACTTTGCAGGCGGTGTGGACATAAAATAGACGGCAGTGCAGAGGGTGAAGAACTGTACACATTTCCAAAGCCTCTTGAGGTGCCGGATGAGGTGTTTGAGGACAGGAGCATGGGCTTTGGCTATAGGGCACAGTATCTGAAGGAGATATATGAGTACGGCGCTAATAATCCTGACTGGCTTGATAATCTGCGCAAAATGAGCTATGATGAGGCGATGGAAAGCCTGCTTACCCGCAAAGGAATTGGCAAAAAGGTGGCAAACTGTATATGTCTTTTTGGTTTGCATCATGTGGATGCGTTTCCGATAGATACGCATGTAAAGCAGCTTTTGGACAAATATTATAGTGATGGCTTTGATTTTGAGCGCTACAAGGGTGTGGCGGGAATTATCCAGCAGTATTTGTTTTATTTTGAATTGTAGTAATTATTCAGAATCACTGAGAACAAGAAAACTGATGAGTCATGCTTGCATGTAAGCAGCAGTTTTTCTTGTTCTCAAAGTGGCTCGAATAGTTGCGAATTGTAAATAATATGAGAAAGAGAAAGGATAAACGATGTACGTTATAGTAGGACTTGGAAATCCTGACAAAAAATATGAGCACACAAGACACAATATCGGATTTGATGTGATAGATGCGCTTGCGGATAAATATAATATAAGTGTGACAGACAAAAAGCACAAGGCTCTCTGTGGCAGTGGAGTGATTGAGGGCATGAAGGTGCTGCTCGTGAAGCCGCAGACATACATGAATCTAAGCGGTGAGTCTGTTGCTGAGGTAATGAATTTTTATAAGCTTGATCCGGATGAGGAAATGATTGTTATTTTTGATGATATTTCGCTCGAGCCGGGGCGTATCCGCATCCGCAAAAAGGGCAGCGCCGGCGGTCACAATGGGATTAAGAGTATCATTGCAATGACCGGCACACAGGGCTTCAGCCGTATCAAGGTCGGTGTTGGTGAGAAGCCACAGGGCTGGGATCTTGCTGACCATGTGCTCGGGCGTTTCAGTTCTGAGGACAGGGCGAAGGTGGAGGAAGCTATCGGTCATGCGATGGATGCAGCAGTCCTCATGATGCAGGGCGAGACGGATAAGGCTATGAACATATATAACTAGCTGGAAATCGACAAGGTGATTTTGAACAGACAGAAATGGAGAATTGAAAGTGAAAGCATTTACAGAGCCACTCCTTTCCCTTGCGGGCTTTGAGGAGATGACAAAAACGGCAGAAAAATCGTCCGGACTTATATCTGTCACGGGATGCATAGATGCGCAAAAATCACAGATGATATATGCCTTTGGAGGTCACAGGAAAAATAAGCTTATTGTGACCTTTGGAGAGCAGAAGGCGAAGGAACTGTACGATGAGTACAGTTTTTTTGACAAAGAGGTGGTGTATTATCCATCAAAGGATGTGCTTTTTTACCAGTCGGATATCAGGGGCAATCTCCTTACAGCGGAGCGCATCAGGGCTTTGAAGGCTATCCGCGAGAAAGAGAGCGTGACGCTTGTTACCACCTTTGATGCGCTGATGAATACGATGGCGCCGATAGAAAAGATGTGGGAAAACGTGCTTACTCTCGAGCAGGGACAGCTTTTGGATTTGAAGGAAATACAGGCTGCACTTATCCGTATGGGCTATGAAAAGGAGTATCAGGTCCAGACGATGGGACAGTTTTCTGTCAGGGGCGGTATTCTTGATGTTTTTCCGCTGACGGAGGAGAATCCTATCCGAATCGAGCTGTGGGGAGACGAGATAGATACCATCAGATTTTTTGACTGCGAGAGCCAGAAATCCATTGAAAATACAGATAGTGTGAGCATATATCCGGCAGCAGAGATTGTACTGAGTGATGAGGAAAAGGCCGGCGGAATTGAAAAGCTTAGGGCTGAGGCAAAGCGGGTGTCTGACAAGCTTAGGAAGCAGATGAAGACGGAGGAAGCACACAGAGTGAGTGTGATGGCAGATGAGCTTACCGAGGAGTGGGGGGAGCTGTCCATGTATGCAGGCATGGATGCTTTTTTGTCGTACTTTTTTGACGAGAGAGTCGGGCTTTTGGATTATTTTAATCCATCGGACAGCCTTATTTTTTTCGATGAGCTGACCAGATGTACAGAGCAGGGAAAGCTTACAGAGACCGAGTTTTCAGAGAGCATGAAGCAGAGACTTGCGATGGGATATATACTTCCGGGGCAGATGAACGGTCTTTTTACAGAGAAGGAGATTGTGGCAAAGCTCGAGAAGTATTCGTGTATCGCACTCGGTGCGCTCGACAACAAGGCAAACGGACTGCACCAGCTGGGAAGCTACGGTATTCACTGTCAGAGCGTAAGCCCCTACAACAACAGCTTTGAGCTTTTGATAAAGGACTTAAAGCGCTATAAGAAAAACGGCTACAGAGTCATTCTTTTATCCGGTTCAAGGACAAGGGCAAAGAGGCTTTCAGAGGATATCACAGATCAGGGAATCACATGCTTTTACACTGAAAACTACGACCATGAGCTTTCCGAGGGGCAGATTATGGTCTGCTACGGCAAGGTGAGAAGAGGCTTTGAATATCCTATTCTAAAGTTTGCCGTGATTACGGAGTCTGATATTTTTGGGGCGCAGCAGAAGAAAAAGAAGCGTCACCGCACCTATGAGGGTGAGAAAATACAGAGCTTTACCGATTTGTCGGTGGGGGACTATGTGGTGCATGAAAACCACGGACTCGGTATTTACCGCGGCATTGAAAAGCTTGAGGTGGACAAAAAGGTAAAGGATTACATCAAGATAGAGTATCAGGGTGGCTCAAATCTCTATATTCTTGCCACCCAGCTTGATATGATACAAAAATATGCCGGAAAGGATGCCAGAAAACCAAAGCTCAACAAGCTCGGCGGTCAGGAATGGACCAGGACGAAGAACCGGGTCAGAGGTGCAGTAAAGCAGATTGCAGGAGACCTGGTGAAGCTGTATGCCCAGCGTGAGCAGCAAAACGGCTATGCCTTCGGAGAGGATACTGTGTGGCAGAGAGAGTTTGAGGAGCTGTTCCCATTTGATGAGACTGAGGATCAGATTCTTGCAATAGAAGCCACAAAGACTGATATGCAGAGCCATAAAATAATGGACAGACTGATTTGCGGTGATGTGGGCTACGGCAAGACGGAGGTTGCAATCCGTGCGGCCTTCAAGGCGGTGCAGGACAGCAAGCAGGTGGCATATCTTGCCCCGACAACCATTCTGGCGCAGCAGATTTACGATACTTTTTCGCAGAGGATGAAGGATTTTCCTGTGAATGTGGATTTGATGTGCCGTTTCAGAAGTGCAGCAGAGCAGAAAAAGACGATAGAGAAGCTCAAAAAGGGTGAGGTTGATATCATCATCGGAACCCACCGCATACTTTCAAAGGATGTGCAGTTTAAGGATCTGGGGCTTTTGGTAATCGATGAGGAGCAGCGCTTCGGAGTGACTCATAAGGAGAAAATTAAGCAGATGAAGGTCAATGTGGATGTGCTCACACTGACTGCTACACCGATTCCGAGGACGCTTCACATGAGCTTGATCGGCATAAGGGATATGAGCGTGCTTGAGGAGCCGCCAATGGACCGTGTGCCGATTCAGACATATGTCATGGAGTACAATGATGAGCTTGTCAGAGAGGCGATAAACAGGGAGCTTGCCAGAAACGGACAGGTGTACTATGTGTACAATAAGGTGCGCGACATAGCTGACATAACGGCAAAGCTGCAGGAGCTGGTGCCGGATGCGTCTGTTGCATTTGCGCACGGACAGATGAAGGAGACGGAGCTTGAGCGCATCATGTACCGTTTCATCAATGGTGAAATAGACGTGCTTGTATCCACGACCATTATAGAGACAGGGCTTGACATTTCAAACGTGAATACGATGATCATCCATGATGCGGACAATATGGGACTTTCACAGCTTTATCAGCTTCGCGGACGAGTTGGCAGGTCAAACCGTACTGCGTATGCGTTTCTTATGTACAGGCGCAACAAGATGTTAAAAGAGGTGGCAGAAAAGCGTCTTGCAGCGATAAAGGAGTACTCAGACCTTGGCAGCGGCTTTAAGATTGCCATGAGAGACCTTGAAATCCGCGGTGCGGGCAATCTGCTCGGAGCAGAGCAGAGCGGTCATATGGAGGCAGTGGGCTATGATTTGTACTGCAAGATGCTGAGCGAGGCTGTAAAAGAGGCAAAGGGAATCGAGGATATCAGTGACAAATTTGACACGACCGTGGATATCGTAACCGATGCTTATATTCCGGCAGGTTATATCGCAAACGAATTCCAGAAGCTGGATATATACAAGCGCATTGCGGGCATAGAGACGGAGGAAGAAAAGGACGAGATGCTCGAGGAGCTCATAGACAGATTTGGTGAACCGCCAAAATCAGTGCTCAGTCTGCTTCGCGTGGCAAGGCTCAAGGCATTGGCACATGCAGTATATATCACTGAGATAAAGCAGACAGGCTCACAGATAAAGCTTACCATGTATGAAAGGGCAAGGATAAATCCGGAGAAGATTCCGGAGCTTGTTGCTCAGTATAAATCCTCTCTCAAATTTAATATGGCAGAAAACCCATATTTCGTGTTTGATTTAAAAAATGGCAACGTGGCGAAAAAGCAGGATGTGCTTGATGTGGTGGAGGAGCTGGTTTCGCAGATGCGTAGGGAGCTGATTTCGGCTGCCACCACCTAAATTCATGTAGCGCATAGCACCTAAAATTTATGTGGCATATAGCATAGGAAAAGCCCCATGCTTTACGCGAAATTGACGATAATTTACAAAGTTTAGAAAATGCTTGCCAGCAAGTCCAAAAAGCTCTATAATATACGAGCGATACTATACCATTTTTAAAGAGGATAGATACAATGAAAGCGAAAAAAGTAATAGCCATGTTATTAGTTGCAACACTCTCAGTTACAGCTTTTACAGGATGCACAATAAATAAAAACGCAACAGTTGCGACATTAGATAAAGAGGATATCAAGCTTGGGCTTGTTAATTTTATGATAAGATACCAGGAGGCCGGTTATGATGACATGTATATACAGTACATGGGCGAGGGCTACTGGGACAAGACTGTATCAGGCAATAATACTGTGCTTGAGACATGGAAGAAAAATGCCATCGAGGAAGCTCATGAGCTTTACACATTAAAGGCGCATCAGTCAGATTACGATGTAGCAGTTTCTGATGATGAGAAAAAGGAAATCGAAAAGGCCGCAAAGAAGTTTATGAAGGCAAATTCCGATGATGTGATAGACGAGATGAGTGCCACACAGGAGATTGTTGAGGAATATTTAGAGCTTCGTCTTATAAAGAGCAAGATGTATGCCGCAATCATCAAGAATGCAGATTCAAGTGTGACAGATGAGGAAGCCAATATGGCTGCATACACTATCGTAAAGCTTGACTACAAGGGTGCATATGACTCTAATTACCAGTATCAGACATATACAGATGAGCAGTCAGCACAGATAAAGGCACAGGCAGATGCAGTGGTAGAGGCGCTTGCAGGCGGATCATCCTTAGAGGATGCAGCCAAGGCAGCAGGCACTACAGCCACAACAGGCACATACGCCACATACGTTGATCCGGACGCGAAGAAGACAGATGATTCGGATAAGAAATCAGATGACACAGAGTCAACAGAGAGCTCAGAGTCATCAGACAGCAAGACAAAGGACAGTGTATACACTACAAACAATCTTGATCAGAGCGTTGTAGATGAACTCAATTCCCTCGAGGAGGGACAGACCTCAGACCTCATCACTACAGACAGCACTTACTATATCGTAAGACTCGACAAGAAGACAGATGAGGAAGCAACAGAGTCCAACAGAAAGACTGTAAAGGGCAATAAAGAGGACAAATATTACAATGACATCCTTTCAGGATGGCAGGACGATGAAAAATGGTCTGTAAAGCAGAAGCAGCTTGACAAGATCAAGATTCACAATTATTTTACTACTACCAAGAAGGACAAAAAGGCTGCAGACACAAGTGCTACAGAGAGTACACAGCAGTCAGAAAGCACCAATAGTACAGATACACAGAATACTGAGGCAGTAGATGGAACAGAAAACTAATATTGTACTTATAGGCATGCCGGGAGTTGGAAAGAGTACCATAGGCGTAATACTTGCAAAGGTGCTCGGGTACAGCTTCCTGGATGCGGATTTACTGATACAGGAGCAGGAGGGAAAGCTTCTGCGCGAGATAATTGAGGAAAAGGGCACGGACGGATTTATAGAGGTAGAGAACCGTGTCAATGCCTCTATCAGGGCTGATAGGGCCATTATAGCTACAGGCGGTTCGGTGGTATACGGAAAAGAGGCCATGGAGCATCTTAAGGAGATAGGCAGAGTTGTGTATCTCAAGGTTTCCTATGCCATTTTGGAAAAACGACTTGCAGACATCAAGGGTAGAGGTGTAGTATTAAAGGAAGGGCAGACTTTAGAGACCCTTTTTGAAGAGCGCTCAAAATTGTATGAGCAGTATGCGGACATCGAGGTTTCCGAGGAGGGGCTTGATGTGGAGCAGACAGTAGAGAAGCTGGTAGAGGCACTTGAATTGTAGAGCTTATCTATCGGGATATGATAAGATAATAGTAGCTGCTGTGTCAGCTATAAACAGCAGCACCGGCACAAATGACGGCTTAAGTATGCCGTTATAAATGAAATTTGTAGTTGGATGTATAACAATAGTGTAAATTGAGAATAGTATATTAGGAGGAAGTATACTCCTGAATTCATAGAGGTGGAATATGGAACAGTACGTAATCAAAGGTGGAAATCCTTTATACGGTGAAGTTGAGATTGGTGGAGCTAAAAATGCTGCACTTGCTATTTTGGCCGCTGCCATAATGACAGACGAGACTGTAACAATAGATAATTTGCCGAATGTAAGGGATATCAATGTCTTACTTCAGGCAATCGAAGAAATCGGCGCACATGTGGAGCGCGTGGATATACACAAGGTAAAGATAAACGGTTCATTTATCAGAGGCGTAAATGTCGATAATGAATTCATCAGACGAATCAGGGCATCATATTATTTAATTGGTGCATTACTTGGAAAATACAAGCATGCAGAGGTTGCGCTTCCGGGAGGCTGTGATATCGGAAGCAGGCCGATTGACCTTCATATGAAGGGCTTCCGCTCCATGGGAGCAGACATAGACATAGCTCATGGCCTTGTCATCGCCAGGGCAAAGGAGCTTAAGGGCACACACATATATATGGATAAGGTTTCTGTAGGTGCCACAATCAATATCATGATGGCTGCAGCCATGGCAGATGGCAAGACAGTTATCGAGAATGCGGCTAAGGAGCCTCATGTCGTTGACGTGGCAAACTTCTTAAACAGCATGGGAGCAAACATCAGGGGCGCAGGAACCGATGTCATCAGAATTGTAGGCGTGGAGAAATTACATGCTACAGAGTATTCTGTCATTCCGGATCAGATTGAGGCAGGTACATTCATGTTTGCAGTTGCTGCAGCAGGTGGTAATGTGCTCGTAAAGGATGTCATTCCAAAGCATCTTGAGGCCACTACAGCAAAGCTTTTGGAGGTAGGCTGTCAGGTAGAGGAATTTGATGACTCAGTCAGAGTAATATCAGACGGACATTTAAAGCATACACAGGTCACCACACTTCCGTATCCGGGCTTCCCGACAGATATGCAGCCACAGATGGCGGTGCTTTTGGGTATCGCTGAGGGTACCAGTACAGTGACAGAGAGCATATTTGAGAATCGTTTCAAGTATGTTGACGAGCTCACCAGAATGGGGGCTGACATAAAGGTAGAGAGCAATATAGCAATCATCAGCGGCGTGAAAAGATACACAGGTGCCAGAGTGAATGCACCTGACTTAAGAGCAGGAGCTGCACTGGTTATAGCAGGACTTGCAGCAGAGGGCATCACAGTGGTTGATGATATCTACTATATCCAGAGAGGCTATGAGGCACTTGAGGAGAAACTCACAAAGATTGGCGCAAAGATTGCCAGGGTGGAGGATGAGAAGGAGCTTCAGAAGTTCATACTCAAGGTATCATAAGATATAATCGATATATACGTAAAGCATGAAATGTAAACACAATATAATATAATACAATATATAAAAATAAAATAAGAACCGGCAGCATCTTACGGTAGATGCACGGTTCTTATTTTTTGCTATTTTATAATATTTTGAGTAACTACTCAGTAACACTTTGAGCTATAAATCGGCTTACATAACCGATTTGATAAAAAACTCGCGGTTTGTGGACAAATCAAGTATACTGCCGTCATCAAAGCGTACTATAGGGCGTGACAGCTCGTGTGGGTTGAGCATCACAATATTACAGAACCGGCTGTCGTTCAGCATTACGCGGTTGTTCTGGTATGTGGTAGCAAGCTTTTTCAAAAATAAAAGAAGGAACTTTGTATTGTACTTTGTAAAGCCCTCGCTTTCGAAGCTTGAGATGACAGCGAACGGACAAAGCGGTGCGCGGTAGCGTCTGGCAGCAGTCATGGCATCATACACATCAGCGATAGCGGTTATCATGGCAAAGTCGTCAATCAGTGCGCTGTCAAGATGTGAGGGATAGCCTGAGCTATCGCAGCGCTCATGATGCATGAGGGCAGTGCGTTTTATTCTGGAGTCAATCTGCAGATCCTTAATCAGATCAAAACCAAACTGTGGGTGCTTTTTTATGAGCGCAAATTCTTCGTCTGTGAGCTTGTCCGGCTTGTTAAGCACCTCATCGGGAATCTTGCATTTACCGATATCGTGGAGTACTCCTGCGATAGTAAGCGTATTCACATCTGTCTTCTCCATATGAAGCCAGCGTCCGATCATCCTTGCAATAAGTCCTACATTCAGACAGTGTGAGTACAAAGGGTCTGCAATGGTGCGCATGTTGTAGAGCATGTCAAATGTCTCGATGGTAGTGCCGCAGGATGCGGAAAGGTCAATGACAGCAGTAAGAAGCGCAGCCTCATCAAAGTTTTTTTCACCGGCACAGATTTTGCCAAAGGTATCCTTGATCTGATTTATACATGTGAGGTATTTGAGCTGGAAGCCTCGAAACTCTTCTGAGGCCTGAACACGCTGGATATTGGTCACCATCTCATGTGCGCGTGTTTTTGGTACAGGTTTTACCTTGTCTTGTTTTGCTGTATTTTCGCCGGCTTGTGGAGCGGCTGCATCGGATGGATTTTGAATTGAGATGCTGCTTACCTTATATAGCTTCATTTTGTTGATGAGCTGACGGGTGAGTGGTGTGCCGGGCATTGCAAGTATCTGTCCCAGAGGGGTCTTTATCGGTTCTGCTGTTACCATACCAATCTGCGCATCTTTTATGCTGATTTTAATCATGAGTTACTCCCCAAATTTATTTTGATATTGTGTGTTTAGTACTATAAATACAAATTTAAGTATAATTGCCAAAATTATGAAAGTCAATAAAGGAAGAAAGAATAATCGCATAAAATAGCTAATAAATAGTGAATATTGTATCGAAAATGAGTTATTGATAAATATGTATTGAAAATGGTACTTGACATATATATCACGTGGTAGTAATATAGCTCACAGAGATTTGAAAAATTCTATATTGTAACTTCTCTTATTCAGAGTGATGGAGATACAAAGGATCTATGAAGTCACGGCAACCCCGTTAGAGAACAGGAAGGTGCCAACCTGAGCGAGTAATCGAACAATAAGAGGATTTTTATTATCTTAATTTTAATCCACTTATTTGCAGTAAGTGGTTTTTTTATTGGAAAAATTGGTCACACAACAGGAAAGGAGTAACAGATAACTAATGGAGAAATTATTATTTACATCAGAATCAGTAACTGAGGGACATCCGGATAAGCTCTGTGATGCAGTATCAGATGCCATCCTTGATGCATGTATGGAACAGGACCCGATGAGCCGTGTCGCATGTGAGACAGCAAGCTGTACAGGCTTCATCCTTGTAACAGGAGAGATTACCACAAAGGCACAGCTTGATATCCCGGCAATCGTCAGAAAAACAGCACTTGAGATCGGATATGATGACGGAAAGAAGGGACTCGACGGAAACTCATGCGCAGTAATGGTTTCAATCGACAAGCAGTCTGCTGATATCGCCATGGGAGTTGACAAGGCACTCGAGGCAAAATCAGGCGACCTTACAGACGACCTTGACACCGGAGCCGGAGATCAGGGAATGATGTTTGGATATGCTACAAACGAGACTGAGGAGTATATGCCATACCCAATCGCACTCGCTCACAAGCTTGCATTCCAGCTCACAAAGGTAAGAAAGGACGGCACACTTACATATCTTCGTCCGGACGGAAAGACACAGGTTTCAGTAGAGTATGATGAGGCAGGAAAGCCGGTAAGACTTGAGGCAGTTGTACTTTCAACACAGCACGACGAGGATGTTACCCAGGAGCAGATCCATGAGGATATCAAGAAATATGTATTTGACCCAATCCTTCCAAAGGATATGATTGATGCTGAGACAAAGTTCTTCATCAATCCTACAGGACGTTTCGTAATAGGTGGACCACACGGAGATGCAGGTCTTACCGGTCGTAAGATTATCGTAGACACCTACGGCGGATATGCACGTCACGGCGGCGGAGCTTTCTCTGGAAAGGACTGCACAAAGGTAGACCGTTCAGCAGCCTATGCAGCACGTTACGTAGCAAAGAACCTTGTGGCAGCAGGATTTGCGGATAAGTGTGAGATTCAGCTCTCATATGCTATCGGTGTTGCACAGCCAACATCTATCATGGTGGATACATTCGGCACAGGAAAGCTTGCAGATGACAGGATCGTTGAAATCGTAAGAGAGAATTTCGACCTTCGTCCGGCAGGAATCATCAAGATGCTTGACCTCAGAAGACCTATCTACCGCCAGACAGCAGCATACGGACACTTCGGACGTACAGATATCAAGCTGCCTTGGGAGGCACTTGATAAGGTTGATAACCTTAAGAAATATCTCTAAACAATATGTGGGGCTTCGCGCTTTTTAGGTTGTGAGTGCCGGATAGTATACATTATATTTCTTACAAAAAGTTAGAAAGAATTTAGAGAAAATTTAGACAGAAGTTATAGGATATATGATATAATCAAGTCATGGGACTGACATTGAGTCGGTTTCCATGGCTTTTTATTTTCAGGAGGAACGGATATGAGCAGAATTTTGATAGTAGAGGACGAGGTTGCAATTGCTGATCTTGAGAAGGATTACCTGGAGCTGAGTGGCTTTGAGGTTGAGGTGGAGAATGATGGCACAAGCGGTCTCGCAAGGGCATTGGCGGAGGATTTTGATTTGTTTATTCTTGACCTTATGCTGCCGGGAATTGATGGTTTTGAGATTTGCAAACAGATTCGCGAGAAAAAGAATACACCGATACTAATGGTTTCAGCCAAGAAGGATGACATCGACAAGATAAGAGGACTCGGACTCGGCGCAGATGATTATGTTACAAAGCCATTTTCACCATCAGAGCTTGTTGCCAGGGTAAAGGCTCATCTGGCAAGATATGAGCGCCTCATCGGAAGTGCCACACCTGAAAATGACATTGTTGAGATTCGTGGCATCAAGATTGACAAAACAGCCCGCCGTGTGTGGGTAAACGGAGAGGAAAAGCAGTTTACCACAAAGGAATTTGACCTGCTCACATTCCTTGCGGAGAATCCAAACCATGTGTTTACCAAGGAGGAGCTCTTCAAGGAAATCTGGAATATGGATTCAGTTGGAGATATCGCGACAGTCACTGTACATATCAAGAAGATTCGTGAGAAAATCGAGATGAACACTGCAAAGCCTCAGTATATTGAGACTATTTGGGGTGTGGGATACAGATTTAAGCTGTAGGGGATTTCTGGAGACTACTATGAAGATAAAAACAAAACTTGCTATATCATTCTGTATAATTATTTTTGTGCCGGTTGTGCTCACCGGCATGGTGCTTGTGGGCTTCAATAAGATTCAGCTAAAGGCCATCAACAAGACCTATGGCATGGAGGATGCGGGCATGCTCGCACTCACTGATACGGTGCAGTTTTTGAACAAGGTGACAGGGCGCACATATGATGAGCTCGAGAAGACCTCGCTCATAGAACCATCCAAGCTTCTTGATGACGATTATCTGACAAAGATAAATAAGAAGCTTGAGAAGAAATACTCATACCTTATAGTGAAAAGTGAAGGAGACCTCATTTTCAATGGCGGAATTGACAATGATGATATTTTGAGAAAGCTTCCGAGAATCTCCAATAAGCAGAGCAGCTCAGATGTGAGCAGCTATATGGACAGCGATGACAAGGTGCTCATAAAGCAGCTGAATTTTCGTGACAGTGATGGTGATGAGGCGAGTCTTTACATAGTGACATCAACAGCGTGTGTGATTCCGGAGGTCAGGACTGTTTTGATAGAGGGAGCAGTTGCGCTTGTATTTATACTTCTTACCACGGCAGTTATGCTTATAGTGTGGATATACAGGAGTATTATCACACCGATAGAGAGACTGCGTATTGCCGCCGAGAATATCAAGGATGGCAATCTGGACTTTGAGCTTGAGACGAGTCCGAGCGACGGAGAGATTGGTGAGCTGTGTACTGCGTTTGAGCAGATGCGTGCGCGCCTCAAGAAAAATGCCGAGGAAAAGGTGACGAATGAGTCTGAAAACAGAGTGTTAATCAGCAATATAGCACATGATTTAAAGACTCCTATTACTGCGGTAAAGGGCTACGCCGAGGGCATACTTGACGGAGTGGCAAACACCCCTGAAAAGGTCGATAAATACGTCAGGACCATTTACAATAAGGCAAACGATATGGATAAGCTCATTAATGAGCTGACGCTTTACTCAAAGATTGACACGAACAGGATTCCGTACAATTTTGCAAAGATAAATGTCACAGATTATTTTAACGACTGTGTTGAGGAAATGGGACTGGATCTTGAGGCAAAAAATATCAGACTTTCATATGAAAATCATGTGGATAGCAACGTGCTTATCATTGCTGATCCGGAGCAGCTTCGCCGTGTGATTAACAATATAGTCGGCAATTCGGTGAAGTATATGAACAAGACGCAAAGCTATATAGATATCAGGATAAATGATGTCGGAGATTTCATACAGGTTGAGATTGAGGACAACGGACGCGGAATCGACCAGAGAGATATGCCATATATTTTTGACAGATTTTACAGAGCGGATGCGTCGAGAAATTCGGCTACCGGAGGCAGCGGCATAGGGCTTTCCATCGTAAAGAAGATCATAGAGGATCACGGTGGCAAGATATGGGCTACCAGCAAAGAAGGCGATGGAACTACCATGTTTTTCGTAATCAGGAAGTATCAGGAAACACAGGATATGAACCGGCAGTAAAGTAATAGATATGATATCGTCAGAAAAAAGCTATAATAAAAAATAACAATTAGAAATTAAAATTAAGAGCTCCCGATTGACAGCGCAAATAGTGTTGCCAGCCGGGAGCTTTAATGTATTGGTCACAATATCATCAGGACTCTTGCGCTTTGGTTTAGAAGGCTCAATTAAATTTTCTAACTCTAAAATAAATTAAGGGAAAACACATAAAATATTTGAAAAATAAAGTCTGACGTAGTAGAATAGTAACATTGCACGAAAGAACCATGGAGAAATCGAAAGGGGGACAAACATGCATAAATTCAGACAAAAATATATAGGAGACAAGGCATTTTATAAGCGCTATCTCATGCTGGCCATACCAATGATAATCCAGAATGCAATCACAAATCTGGTCAGCTTTCTGGACAACATTATGGTAGGACAGCTCGGCACAGAGCAGATGTCGGGAGTCGCAATCGTAAACCAGCTCATATTTGTGTACAATCTGGCAGTGTTTGGGGCAGTGTCAGCGGCAAGTATATTCGGAGCACAGTATTTTGGCAAGGGAAATCATAAGGGGCATATGTATTCCTTCAGATTCAAGCTGTATGCAGCGCTGCTTGTTACAGCGATAGCGATGACACTGTTTATCACAAACGGAACAGCGCTCATATCACTATATCTGACAGATACGGCAGGAAACGGTGCCACGGAGGTAGCACTGGCATATGGAAAGGAATATCTAAAAATAGTTATGATAGGTCTCGTACCGTTTGCGGTGACACAGGCCTATGCAACAAACATAAAGGAAACAGGACAGACCTTTGTACCGATGGTTGCAAGCTTTGCAGCAGTTGGAAGCAATGCAGTGCTTGATTTTCTGCTCATCTTCGGAATAGGACCGATACCAAAGCTGGGTGTGGCGGGAGCCGCTATTGCCACGGTGATGTCGCGATATATTGAGACAATAATAGTTGTGCTGTGGGCACATAAAAACAGGGATAGGAACAGGTATCTCGAGGGTGCTTACAGAGGAATAGGAATGCCGTTTGATGAGTTTAAGACTATATTCATCAAGGGACTGCCACTCATGCTCAATGAGCTTTTCTGGGCAGCAGGCATGACAACGGTTACACAGTGCTATTCAGTACGTGGGCTCTCGGTAATCGCAGGCCTGAACATTGCGACAACGATAACAAACCTTTTCAATATCGTGTTTATACAGCTTGGCGCATGCATCAGCATAGTTGTGGGGCAGTATCTTGGAGCCGGTGAGCTTGAAAAGGCAAAGGATGCGGATAACAAGATGATAGTGTTCAGTGTGTTCTGCTGCTCTATAATGGCGGCGGTCATGCTTCTGGTAGGAGGATTTTTCCCTCAGATATATAACACAACCGACGAAATCAAGGCGCTCGCAACAAGCTTCATAGCGGTATCAGCGATAATTATGCCGTTTTGTGCATTTACACATTCGTCGTATTTTACACTCCGCTCGGGTGGCAAGACACTGGTCACATTTCTGTTTGACTCTGTATTTACATGGGTGATAGTGGTGCCGGTGGCATTTGTGCTAGCCAAATACACAGCGCTTGGCATAGTAGCAGTGTATTTCCTTGTGCAGGCCACAGAGCTGATAAAGGTAGTCATTGGATATTTCATGGTGAAAAGTGATGTGTGGCTCGTGCAGATGGTATAGGAATGTGCGTCATTATCTTGCGGAAAAATGAAATAAAAGTTATACTGTAGCAAAAGTCAGCGTAACAGTCCAAACCCAAAAATGAAACGGAGCAGAAAATGAGCGAAGAAAAACAGCACAAGCGCCGCGTACATTATAGCGGAAAATATCCCAAAAAATTTGAGGAAAAATACAAGGAATTAAACCCGGAGAAATACAAGGATACAATTGAGCATGTCATCAGCAAGGGAAATACCCCTGCGGGCATGCACATATCCATAATGGTAAAAGAAATCATAGATTTTCTTGACATCAAGCCGGGACAGACAGGCTTTGATGCAACACTCGGCTACGGTGGGCATACAAAGGCAATGCTTGAAAGGCTTGACGGTCAGGGGCATATGTATGCCACCGATGTTGATCCAATCGAGTCTGAAAAGACAAAAAAGCGTCTCGCTGAAGCCGGCTTTGGAGAGGATATTCTCACCGTAAAGCTGCAGAACTTCTGCACAATAGATGAGATTGCAAAGGAAGTGGGAGGCTTTGATTTCATACTTGCAGATCTTGGAGTGTCATCCATGCAGATAGATAATCCTGAGCGAGGATTTTCATTTAAGGTGGACGGACCGCTGGATCTGCGTCTTAATCCAAATGCCGGCATCAGTGCGGCAGAGCGTCTTGACAATATTTCCCGTGAGGAGCTTTCGGGTATGCTCTATGAGAACTCAGATGAGCCGTATTGCGAGGAGCTTGCAAAGGCAATCACAGACGAAATCAGGAAGGGTAACCGCATAGATACGACCACAAAGCTTCGTCACATTATAGAGCAGACACTTGATTTTCTCCCTGAAAAGGACAAGAGGGACATCATCAAAAAGACCTGTCAGCGCACCTTCCAGGCGCTCCGCATAGATGTAAACCATGAGTTTGAGGTGCTCTACGAGTTTATGGAAAAGCTTCCGGGAGCATTAAAGCCCGGCGGAAGAGCTGCTATCCTTACTTTCCATTCAGGAGAGGACAAGCTGGTCAAAAAGGCACTCAAGGCAGGCTATAAAGCAGGAATATACAGTGACTATTCAAAGGATGTGATCCGCCCATCAGCACAGGAATGTGCTCAGAACGGACGCGCCAGGTCCACGAAGATGCGCTGGGCGGTCCGTGCAGAATAGAAAAGCTTTTAAAATAGTTCTAAAAACCTATTGCTTTATTGAGAAAAATAGTCTACTATGAACGTGTTATATGACTGACGGATAAGTGGACTAACCACATGAAATATAACAAATAAGAGCCGACCGTCTGGGCGATAAACCCGGGCAGTTGGCTCTTTTTGATTATAAAATCAGCCATAGCCATATAAATAACTATGGAATGTATCTCAAAAGAAACAAGAGGGATATTGACAAAAATACTGTAGTAAGTATATACTAACCACAGTTAAACAAAACTAATCAAACGAAGTAACATTCACACATTTTAAGGAGGATATTACAATGATAGAAATGAAAGAGTGGGATGGATTTGAAGGACGTCTTTGGAAAGAGGAAATCAACGTCCGTCAGTTTATTCAGGACAACTACACTCCATACGACGGAGACGAGAGCTTTTTAGCTGATCCGACAGATGCTACAAATAAGCTGTGGGATGCGCTCCAAAAATTACAGAAAGAAGAGCGTGCCAAGGGCGGAGTCCTTGACATGGAGACAGAGGTTGTAACAGGAATCACAGCTTACGGCCCTGGATATATAGATGAGGCATTAAAGGACCTCGAGCAGATTGTAGGTCTTCAGACAGACAAGCCGTTAAAGAGAGCATTCATGCCTTACGGTGGAATCAAGATGGCAGTACAGGCTGCTGAGACATACGGTTACAATGTAAGCGACAAGCTCAAGGAAATTTTCACAAAATATCATAAGACACACAACACAGCAGTATTCGATGCATACACACCTGAGATGATGAAGGTCCGTCATGCAAAGATCCTTACAGGACTTCCTGACACATACGGCCGTGGACGTATCGTCGGCGATTACCGTCGTGTAGCGTTATACGGACTTGATTACCTCATCGAGGAGAAAAAGAAGGACAAGGCAAACTGTGGTTGCGGACAGATGACAGATGATGTTATCCGTTTAAGAGAGGAAATCGCAGAGCAGATCAAATGTCTTGAGGATATGAAGAAGCTTGCAGAGATTTACGGATATGATATCTCAAGACCTGCAACAAACGCAAAAGAGGCAGTTCAGTGGTTATACTTCGGATACCTTGCAGCAATCAAGACACAGAATGGTGCAGCAATGTCAGTAGGACGTGTATCTACATTCCTTGATATTTACATCAAGAGAGATATGGATAAGGGCATCCTCACAGAGCAGGAAGCACAGGAGCTCATCGATCATTTTACAATGAAGCTTCGTATGGTTAAATTTGCACGTATCCCTTCATACAACCAGTTATTCTCAGGAGATCCTGTATGGGCAACACTTGACGTGGCAGGAACAGGTGTGGACGGACGTTCAATGGTTACAAAGACAGACTTCCGTTTCCTCCATACATTAGAGAACATGGGACCTGCACCGGAGCCAAACCTCACAGTATTCTACTCATCAAAGCTTCCTCAGACCTTCAAGGATTATGCAGCCCGCATCTCAATTGAGACAAGCTCAATCCAGTATGAGAACGATGACGCAATGAAGCCGGTATGGGGCGATGATTATGCAATCTGCTGCTGTGTATCTGCAACACAGACAGGTAAAGAGATGCAGTTCTTCGGAGCACGTGCAAACCTTGCAAAATGTCTCCTCTACGCTATCAACGGTGGCGTTGATGAGAAATCAGGTGAGCAGGTAGGACCAAACTACGCACCTATCACAGCAGAGTACCTTGACTATGACGAGGTAATGGCAAAATACGACAAGATGATGGACTGGTTAGTAGACATCTATGTAAATACATTAAACCTCATCCAGTACATGCATGACAAATACTACTATGAGGCAGCAGAGCTTGCACTCATGGATACAGACTTAAAGAGAACATTCGCAACAGGAATCGCAGGATTCTCACACGTAATCGATTCTCTTTCAGCAATCAAATATGCAAAGGTTAAAGTAGTACGTGACGAGAACGGACTCGCAAAGGATTTCGAAATCGAGGGAGAGTTCCCTAAATACGGAAACGATGATGACCGCGCAGACGAGATCGGTGTATGGCTTCTTAAGACATTCATGGACAAGTTAAAGAAGCATCACACATACCGTGATTCAGAGCCTACAACATCAATCCTTACAATTACATCAAACGTAGTATACGGAAAAGCTACAGGAGCAATGCCTGACGGACGTAAAGCCGGAGAGCCGCTTTCACCGGGAGCAAACCCATCATACGGCGCAGAGCAGAACGGACTTCTCGCATCCTTAAACTCACTCACAAAGCTTCCGTATGAGTGGGCACTTGATGGAATCTCAAATACACAGACCATCAACCCAGGAGCACTTGGAAACAACGAGGGCGAGAGAATCGACAACCTTGTAAACGTAATGGACGGATACTTCGATCAGGGTGCACATCACCTCAATGTAAACGTATTCGGTAAAGAGAAACTCATCGATGCAATGGAGCATCCGGAGAAAGAGGAGTACGCAAACTTCACAATCCGAGTATCAGGATACGCAGTTAAGTTCATCGACCTCACAAGAGAGCAGCAGCTCGATGTAATCTCACGTACATGCCACGAGAGAATGTAATATAAAAATAATAATGTATAAAACATTCCAGAATGTGCAGGCCAAGTGCCTGCATATTCTGATTTTTAATAAAATAAAAGTAGCAACAACAATCATCTAAAGGAGGTAAAACATGGGAGAGACACTAGGAAGAGTACACTCAGTAGAAAGCTTCGGCTCAGCCGACGGTCCGGGAGTAAGATATATAGTATTTTTGAAGGGCTGCAACATGCGCTGCAAATATTGCCACAACCCGGACACATGGGCCAAATGTGGCGAAAATGACGGCACAAAGCTGATGACACCGCAGGAGGTGCTAAAGACAGCCATGCGCTATAAAGCGTACTGGAAGCAAACCGGCGGCATAACAGTAAGCGGAGGCGAGGCACTTTTGCAGATAGACTTTGTCACAGAGCTATTTAAGCTTGCAAAGGAAAAGGGCGTAAACACCTGCCTTGACACATCAGGAAATCCGTTTACCAAAGAGGAACCGTTTTTCGGAAAATTTAATGAGCTGATGAAATACACAGATCTCTTCATGCTGGATATCAAGCATATAGATGATGAGGAGCACAAAAAGCTTACGGGACAGACCAATCAGAATATCCTCGATATGGCACGATATCTTTCCGAAAACGGCAAAAAGATGTGGATACGCCATGTGCTTGTGCCGGGAATTACTACGGATGAGAAATATTTAAAGCAGCTTAGAGAGTTTATCGACACACTTAAAACAGTGGACAGGGTTGAGGTGCTGCCGTACCACACACTTGGCGTGTTCAAGTGGAAGGAGCTTGGTATACCGTATCAGCTTGAGGGAGTGGAGCCTCCTACAAAGGAACAGATAGAATGTGCAAAAAGAATTTTAAATTGTCAGAATTAGTTTATAAATACCATTGCTAACAACTCATTAAGTTGATAAAATATAATAAGTGGAGAAAGATAAGGCAGAACGAGGAGAGTATAATGAGCAGTATAGTAATAGGAACTCTGTATGGGCAGATGAGCTTTATGTGTCTGCTGATACTGGGAGTCATATGTTTCAGATTTATGAAATCTGATGATAAAACATACAGCAACCATCAATTTTTGACGGTAGGCATACTTACAGCGGCAGCAACTGTGGTGGATTATATTATAGCTATCATAGTTTATGGTCTGTGGGAGCCGGAAAAACTGGTGCTTGATACATTTACGGTCATTTACTTTATATTGATAGCGTTACTTTCATATCACTGGTTTTTGTATTGTGAGGCAGAGCAGCAATCTGTATTTATCCGGCTTAAATCCGGAAGAATAGTGCGCATAGCGGCGCAGGCAGCCATATGTATCATGATGATTACGGTCATGTATCTGAAGTGGACAAGCCTCAGGAATGAGATAATTACGGAGGCTGTTATAGCATTTGTACCGGCTATATATAGCTGCATCAGGGCATTTTACAAGTCATTTCTTCCGGAAAATTATGCGAACCGCGACAAATACAGGCGCATGGCTTCGTTTGCAGTGCTGCCTGTTATTATGTTATTTATCCAGTATTTCACACCGATGCTTCCATCATTTGTATGTGCTGTCACACTCAGCTATATGCTTGTGTACAGTAACAGCCAGAAATCACTGATTTCCACAGATTTGCTGACAGGTATCAACAACAGGAACGCTTTTGATAAATATATCAGTGCAAAGGTAAATGGGACGTCTGGCTATAGTAAGCTGTATCTTTATCTGATAGATGTGGATGATTTAAAATCGATAAATAAAGAATACGGTCCGCTTGAAGGAGACAAGGTGCTTGTAGCGACAGCCTTTGCGCTTAAAGAGCTTGCGGCAGAGTATGATTTTTATATAGCCAGATTTGAGGCAGATGAGTTTGTAGTCGCCTTTGATACGACAAGCGAGAATATGATGCAGCTTATTCGCAAAAGAATAGAAGCGCATGTAACTGAGACCGCGCATAATATGCAGCTTGAGGCACCGGTGACTGTCACAATCGGAGTGGCACAATACACAGGACAGAGTATGCCGGCATGGATAGCTGAGGCGAATATGGCGCTTGAGAATGCACGCACCTTAAAAGAGGGAAAAGACAGGTCTGAAAATGAGCTTCAGAGAGAATTGTTTGACGCGACAGACATGCTTTTATCGGAAGCTGAGGTACGGCATAAGAGTTCTGATGAGCTTGACATAGATGGTCTTGATGAGACGCTTTTCCCGGTGTTATCAGAGGCATCGCAAAGAATATATATGTTTGTCACAAACATGGAGACCAATGTGACCAGATGGTCCAAAAATGCATTTGGTTTTATGGGAATTGACAGCGAATATGACTTAAACACAGAGGAAAGATGGAGGAAAAAAATACATCCCGATGATATGATGATGTACCAGAAGGAATTGGATGCAGTGTATTCAGGCAAAAAAGATGCTTTTGACCTCACATATCGTATAAAGGATGCACAAGGAGTGTTTGTGAGCTGCACAGGTCATGGACGCATCATAAAGGGAGTGGATGGAAGACCTGATATTTTTGCCGGTTCGATACTGAATCATGGCATATCGGATTCGGTTGATTCTGTTACCAACCTCTGGAATATGAAGATGCTTGGAAGCTGTCTGAATGACTATATTTTCAGATATGAGTCGGCAGCAGTGCTTATCATCGGAATAACAAAGTACGGACACATCAATGATACCTACGGATACGAATTGGGCAATGAGGTATTGAAGAATTATGGCGATGAGCTTTTAAAGGTAGTGAACGGAGACCTTTATGTATTCAGAATGGATGGAACAAAGTTTGCATTCATCAAGCCATACGCAGAGCATGATGAGCTTAGGGAGCTGTATCTTAAAGTAAAAAAAGTAGCTGAGGCCGGAGTGAAGCTTGGCGATGGAATGGTTCAGCTTAGGCTGGCTGGTGGAGCAGTAACAGCAAAAAATTACTCCGGAACGCCGGATAATCTGCTAAACAGCGCCACATATGCACTCAGCATATCTAAGCATGAAAAGCACGGAGACCTTGTATTTTTTGACAGTACCATAATTCATGATAATATGAAAAATATGGAGCAGATTGCGGAAATCCATAAGAGCGTCATGGACGGTTGTAAGGGATTTTTCCTATGCTATCAGCCGATAGTCAGCGCCACGGATGGAAGGATAGTCGGAGCTGAGGCTCTTATCAGGTGGAAAAATGATAAGTACGGACTTGTGCCACCGGATTCATTTATTCCATGGCTTGAGGAGGATCCTTGTATTTACATACTGGGAAACTGGATTATTGAGACCGCACTTGTGGCGGCAAAGAGATTCAAGAAGCTCATACCGGAGTTTTTCATAAATGTAAATATAGCGGCCACGCAGCTTGAGAATACGGCATTCCGCACAGATGTACTCAATATGGTTGAGAGGCTTGATTTCCCAAAAGAGGATCTTTGGATAGAGCTTACCGAAAGATGTAAGGATTTAGACCACGATTTCTTAAAGAGGGAGATATCGTTTTTCAAGGAGCATGGCATACAGATAGCGTTAGATGACTACGGAACAGGCTCGGCATCACTGAGTCTGGCGCTGGAGCTTCCGGTGGGTGAGATAAAGATAGACCGATCATTTACGAAGGATGTCATGGAGGATGAATTAAAGCAGGCGATTGTCGAGTCCATTCTTGTTTTCACCGGACGTATCAGGATGCGTTCGTGTATAGAGGGTATTGAGACTTATGAGATGGCGGAGTATCTAAAGCAGTTTGGACCTATGTATTATCAGGGCTATGCGTACTCCAAGCCTGTTGAGGAGGAGGCATTTATGTCTCTCATAAAGGAGCAGGTAGGTAAATAAACGAAATATGCCTGCGTATCGCAACTGTAAATGTGCTGAACAGTTAAAATCTACAATAATAATTTGCGGGAGTTACAACATGGGAAAACCAGATATCATTTACGAAGACAACGACATAATCGTCTGCTACAAGCCGGCGGGAATTGCTACACAGACCCGGCGTATCGGGCAGCAGGATATGGAGAGCTTCATAAGAAATTACAGGGCGGCTAAAAATGAGCCGCCCTATGTCGGCATAGTACACAGACTCGATCAGCCTGTTGAGGGAGTGATGGTATTTGCCAAGAATCAGAAAGCCGCGGCATCCTTGAGCAGGCAGATAAAGGAGCATACAACCGAGAAATATTATCGTGCGGCAAGCAGAGGTCAGGGTGTGTCAGGAGCAGATAAGGAAGAAGCTAATAAAGAAGATAATCATGATCTGGCATGGCATACTCTCACAGATTATATCTCCTTCGACAAGCTTACCAATACATCTAAAATCACAAGCGAAAAAGACAAGCTGGCAAAAAAAGCAGTGCTTCAGTACAGGATAATATCAAATGAATGCAATAAAACAGAATTTGACATAAAGCTTCTCACCGGAAGGCACCATCAGATACGTTTGCAGCTTGCAAATATTGGCTATCCACTGATAGGAGATACCAAGTATGGGAAGCCTGCCTCAAATAACTCAGGAACGGGAAGCAAATCCGGACGCACCGGTGGCGGTGTGAGGGAGCAGCTTGCACTTTGCTCCTACAAGATTGTTTTTGACCATCCTGCTACAGGGGAGAGAATGACATTTGAACTACCATAGTGCTGTTGGGAATAGGATGAATTAAAAGACCATACATTCAGAAAACAACTGAGTGTATGGTCTTTTTATATGGAGAAAAATACTGTTGACAATACTGTTTATATCATTTATTATAAGTTCATAGGTTAGTTACTTGAGTAATTAACCATATAACCATACCGCAAATATGAGCGAAATCAGCTGCGTAGCAGCGATGCTAAACAGAGTGTAGATAAAGCACGAGTATCGTGCGCTTTTGCGAATGAGTGTGGTGGTTCTGGATAGTTACGAAAATAAAAAGTACAACAAGCATAGCATAGAAAGGAGGCGGAGCATGTGAATGAAATTCTGAATCAGGAAAAATCAATCTATATTCAGATAAGCGAAATGATAGAAAACGACATACTGCGGGATGTGCTTTTGGAGGATGAGCGCGTGCCGAGCACAAACGAGCTTGCAAAGCTGTATGCGATAAATCCGGCTACAGCGGCAAAGGGCATAAATATACTGGTGGATGCAGGAATTTTGTATAAGAAAAGAGGGATTGGAATGTTTGTGAGTGACGGAGCAAAGGAAGTAATAAGGACAAAGCGGAAAGCCCAGTTTTATGAGAATTACGTCAGTGAGATTGTGAATGAGGCAAAGACACTTGGTATTACAAAGGATGAATTAATAGCAGGAATCGAGAAGAATTTTGAAGATTAAAGGAGAATGATATGGGAACAATAAAATGCAATGATTTATGTAAAAATTACAGGCAAAAGAAGGTTTTGGACAATGTAAATCTCACAATAGAGGAGGGAAAGATTTATGGTCTGATAGGACGAAATGGCGCCGGCAAGACAACACTGCTTTCCATCATTTCGGCGCAAAATCCGGCTAGCTCAGGAGATGTTACCCTCGATGGGGAGCAAATCTGGGAAAATGAGAAAGCTCTCTCTGATATATTTTTTTCGAGAGAACTTTCTGCTAATACAATGAGCGGAGCAAACAACTTAAAGGTAAAGGAATATTTGAAATATGCGCAGTGTTTTTTAAAGAATTGGGATAATGATTACGCAAACGAGCTGCTGGCACGCTTTGGTCTGGATAAAAATCAGAGTATAAATAAGCTCTCAAAGGGAATGATGTCAATGGTTACAATAGTTGTGGCACTTGCGAGCAAGGCAAAATTCACATTTTTGGATGAACCGGCAGCAGGTCTTGATGTGGTGGCACGCAATGATTTTTACAGGCTTTTAATAGAGGAGTATACGCAAAGTGGCAGAACCTTTGTCATTTCTACACATATCATTGATGAAGCATCAGATATTTTCGAGGAGGTAATCATCGTAAATAATCAAAAAATTGCCTTAAAAGAAAACACAGCAGAGCTTTTGGAGCGGGCATACCACATAAGTGGAAATAAGGAAGATGTGGATAAAATGCTTACACAAAACCCTGATATCGAAGTGCTTGATACACAAAACTTAGGACGAAGCAAGGGTATATCAATTCTCACAGCAAAAAACAAATGTTTAACAGCCACGGAGAAATTGTCAGTACAGCCAATGACACTTCAAAACCTGTTTGTTGCCATATGTGAGGAGGGCAGATGATGAAAAACAGCATAATATTCTGGAAAAAGATGACATTAAAAAGTGCATTATCGGCGGTACTCGCTTTAATAGTTTATTTTCTGATTTTTAATTTTTTAATGGACGGAAGAGTTATCAATGATAAGGGGTGTATGGCCAGTATCTGGTTTTTAGCGGTAATACTGGTTGGCTTTGAGATTAATAGGAAAACCAGGGGAATTTCGCTTGCAATTGCTTTTGGGGGCACAAGAAAAAATGCATTTATTGGATATATCATATCGGACATTGCCATGATAGTCATCTTTAGTGGATTTCAGATGCTTATAGCAGCTTATACCGGTGAAAAAAATATTCCGGCTTATATTTTTATTATAATTATATGTGCAGCAACCGGGCAGGCAATCGCCGGGAGTATGAATAAAGATAAATACATGGTTTTATATATAATTGTTTCAATCATTTCCGTTGTGGTGGCTGTTGCATGGATGGTATTTAACTATATAGCTGAAAGTAACAGCTTAAATATTCCGGTAATGATATTCGCAGTCGTATACTATGCATGGATGGCGGCTTGTACAGAAAGAAGCACAAGAAGGCTTGAAGTAAGGGTATAGACAGAGGAGGGCATTATGAGAAAAACAATAAAAAATTTCATGTATATAAAAAGGAAAGAGATAGCGATAATGATGATAGCAGTCGCTATAGCAATAATCGCGGGCATTGTATTGGGCTTCTTTGTATCAATGGGGGACGATGAAACTGTACAGCTTGGAATGATGATGGCGCTGAGTGCATATGTGATTTTTGATATAATATTTGAAGGCTTTACATTTGGACAGCATTTCACTCTTTGTCTGCAGATGGGAGTGACCAGGAAGAATTTTCTTGCATCATATGTTGTCTTTAAAGTTATAAAAAATATGCTTGCACTGTCAATTATTGCAATTCTCGGTGCTGTTGAGCGCGTTGTAAGCAAAAATCTGGTCAGTAAGTTACTAAGAGTCAGATTTGTGGATGCTTACTCACAGGTATTTTCTGGAAGGGCATTAGTGGTGACTATATCGCTGGCGGTTTTATTGGCATTTTTGGCTGTATTTGTGGGCGCTGCACTGCTGCGGTTTGGCAGAATTGCTTTCTGGGTATTATGGACATTTTGGATGATAGTTTTTCTTAAATCATCTGATAATATAAATGAGCCTGCCTTCTTTCATGCGGATATATTGGTGTTTGTAACGGTATGGCTTGCAATTTCTGCTGTGATAGGCATACTGCTGTATCTGATAACCTATCATTGTTTTATAAAGGACCAGAGTGTTAAAGCGTAGATATCATAGAATATGAAGAATATAGCGGCTAATCTAAAGAATTACTTTGGATTAGCCGTTTTTTGAAGTTTAACAATATGACGTAGCTAAAAAACAAAAACTAGAAAATTTTCGTCCACATGACGAAAAACAGTAAAATTTTTAATGTTTATCGAAAAATATTCTATAGTGATTCCCGAAATATTTTTGTATACTAGCCTTACCAACAAAACAAAGGGGGACAAAAATATATGAAGAAAAAATTTGTTGCAATCATGATGGTAGCTGCTATGGCAGCATCAATGGCCGCTTGTGGATCAGATGGGGGTTCTTCTGATACACAGAAAGGGGGAGGCAGCACATCGACATCTGATGTTGCAAACAAGGACAAGCCACTTGTGTGGTACAACCGTCAGCCATCAAACAGCTCAACAGGAGAGCTTGACACAACAGCACTCAACTACAACAAGGATACCTATTATGTAGGTTTCGATGCTAATCAGGGAGCTGAACTTCAGGGAGAAATGGTAAAAGAGTATATCGAGAAGAACATCGATAAGATTGACAGAAATGGGGATGGCGTTATCGGATATGTACTTGCAATCGGTGATATCGGACACAACGATTCAATTGCAAGAACAAGAGGTGTTCGTAAAGCTCTTGGAACAGGCGTAGACAAGGGCGGCGAGATTGACAGTGCACCGGCAGGAACAAACTCAGACGGAAAAGCAGCTGAGGTTCAGGACGGCAAGATTACTGTAAACGGCAAAGACTATGTAGTAAGAGAGCTTGCTTCACAGGAGATGAAGAACTCAGCAGGAGCTACATGGGATGCAGCTACAGCAGGAAATGCAATCGGAACATGGTCATCATCATTTGGTGAGTCAATCGACGTAGTTGTTTCTAACAACGATGGAATGGGAATGTCAATGTTCAATGCATGGTCAAAGGACAACAAGGTTCCTACATTCGGATACGATGCCAACAGCGATGCAGTAGCAGCTATCGCAGAGGGCTATGGCGGAACAATCAGCCAGCATGCTGACGTTCAGGCTTACCTCACACTTCGTGTACTTAGAAACGCACTCGATGGTGTAGATATTGATACAGGTATCGGCACAGAGGATGATGCAGGAAACGTATTAAGCGATGATGTATATGTTTACAAGGCTGATGAGAGATCTTACTACGCATTAAACGTAGCAGTTACAGCAGATAACTACAAGGATTTCACAGATTCTACAGTTGTATGGGCACCTGTTTCAACACAGCTTGATTCAGATAAGCATCCAACAAAGAAGGTATGGCTGAATATCTACAATGCTTCAGATAACTTCTTAAGCTCTACATATCAGCCACTCTTACAGAAGTATGATGATCTCTTAAATCTTGATGTTGAGTACATCGGTGGTGACGGACAGACAGAGTCTAATATCACAAACAGACTTGGAAATCCAAGCCAGTACGATGCATTCGCAATCAACATGGTTAAGACAGATAATGCAGCTTCTTATACAGCTCTTTTAAACCAGTAAAGGTATTTAAAACACTTAGTTGGGGAGGGGGAAATCTCTCCCCAAAATAAAGTGTATACAGACGACAGCAAATATAGAGTTAGGAGCAGGAAGTATGGGCGATAAGAATAATGAAAACATCTTATCGATTCGTGGCATGAGCAAGTCATTTGGACGAAACAGGGTTCTTGACCACATCAATCTTGATGTGAAAAAAGGTACTGTAATGGGTCTCATGGGGGAGAACGGAGCCGGTAAGTCGACAATGATGAAATGTCTTTTTGGTACATACCAGAAGGACGAGGGAACTATATATCTGGACGGAAAAGAGGTAAGCTTTTCAGGTCCGAAGGATGCACTGGAAAATGGTATAGCGATGGTGCATCAGGAGTTGAACCAGTGTCTTGAGAGAAATGTTGTAGACAATCTGTTTCTCGGAAGATATCCGGTCAATTCATTTGGTATGATTGATGAAGGACGCATGAAAAAAGAAGCGTCTGAATTATTCAGAAAGCTGGGAATGACAGTTAATCTCGAGCAGCCGATGAAGAATATGTCAGTATCACAGCGACAGATGTGTGAGATTGCAAAGGCAATATCATACAATTCAAAGGTTATAGTATTGGATGAGCCTACATCATCACTTACGGTACAGGAGGTTGAAAAGCTGTTCCAGATGATGAGGATGCTTCGTGACCAGGGTATTTCACTTATCTATATTTCTCACAAGATGGATGAGATTTTTGAGATATGTGATGAGATTTCGGTTCTTAGAGATGGAAATCTGGTCATGACAAAGAGCACAAAAGAAACAAATATGAATGAACTGATTGCAGCGATGGTTGGACGAGTACTGGAGAACAGATTCCCTCCGGTAGACAACAAACCAAAGGATGTAATCTTGTCAATACAGCATCTTTCGACAAAGTACGAGCCACATCTGCAGGACATCACATTTGATGTGCATGAGGGGGAGATATTTGGACTATACGGACTTGTCGGAGCAGGTCGTACAGAGCTTCTTGAGACGATTTTTGGAATCAGGACAAGAGCTGCGGGACGAGTATATTTTAAGAACCAGCTTATGAATTTCACCTGTGCCAAGGAGGCTATGGATTATGGCTTCGCACTTATCACAGAGGAAAGAAAAGCAAATGGACTTTTCCTTAAGGGAAACCTCACCTTTAACACGACAATCGCAAATCTCGATTCCTATAAGAATGGACCGGCACTTTCAGACAGTAAGATGACAAAGGCCACCTCTGATGAGATAAAGATTATGCACACAAAGTGTATGGGACCGGAGGATATGATTTCGGCTCTGTCAGGAGGAAACCAGCAGAAGGTTATCTTTGGTAAATGGCTTGAAAGAGGACCACAGGTATTCATGATGGATGAGCCTACAAGAGGTATCGATGTAGGTGCCAAATATGAGATTTACGAGCTGATAATCAATATGGCAAAGCAGGGTAAGACAGTCATTGTAGTTTCATCTGAGATGCCTGAGATCCTTGGTATAACAAATCGTATCGGAGTCATGTCAAACGGACGGCTCTCAGGAATTGTCAATACAAAGGAAACCAATCAGGAAGAACTGCTGAGACTCAGTGCAAAGTACCTATAATAAAGGGAGAAGACGGATATGGCTAATAGTAAGATTTTAACGGCTGAGCAGGAGCGCACTCTGCGCCAGCCTATCGACGAATATGTTGGTGGAATACAAAAAGAAATTGATGAACTCAGAAAAGACGGAACTACAAAGGTTGTAGAGTGTCAGTCAGCAATAGCAGGCATCAAGAGAGATAAGACTCTTTCAAAGGGTGAGAAAGAGTCGGAAATAGCAGCATGTGAGAAAGAGCTTGCAAAGGCAAAGGCTGTTGAGGCAAAGAACAAGGATGAGATTTCTAAGCTCATCGCCAAGGCTGAAAGCTACTTAAAGGAAAACTTTGACTCAAAGTATTACAATGCTGTTAAAGCAAGCTGTGAGGCAGAAAAGGCAGAGGCACTTGCTGCTCATAATGAGAGAATGGCAGAGCTTGATAAAAAGCATAAGGCTGCTCTGGCAAAGACCTCAGACAGAACTGAGATAAAGGAAGAAAATTACGTACACAAGAATCGTATTTCCAATGAGAAGCTTGAGCTTGAGAAAGAGTATCAGAGAATCAAGGACAGAAAGCATGAGGCATACAGCTACAAGTATCATCTGATTGATATGTTACGTCTTTCAAAGTTCACATTTATGGAGACAAGGGCACAAAAATGGGAGAATTACAAGTATACATTCAATAGGAGAAACTTCCTGTTACAGAATGGTCTTTATATTGCGATTATACTTATATTCATAGCGCTTTGTGTCATAACACCGATAAAGAAGGGCACACCTCTTCTGACTTATAACAACATACTGAATATTCTTCAGCAGGCTTCACCGAGAATGTTCTTAGCACTTGGTGTTGCAGGACTTATCCTCTTAACAGGAACGGACCTTTCTGTTGGACGAATGGTTGGTATGGGTATGACAACAGCCACAATCATCATGCATCAGGGTATCAATACAGGTTCTGTATTCGGTCATATATTTGACTTTACAGGAGTACCAACAGGTGCAAGAGTGGTTATCGCATTACTTGCATGTATCGTGCTTTGTACATTCTTCACAAGTATTGCAGGATTTTTTACAGCGAAGTTTAAGATGCATCCGTTTATTTCAACCATGGCCAACATGCTTGTTATCTTCGGTATCGTAACATATGCTACAAAGGGAGTTTCATTCGGTGCTATTGAGCCGGTCATCCCTAACATGATTATTCCAAAGGTAAATGGTTTCCCAACCATCATTATCTGGGCAGTAGCAGCAATCGCAATTGTATGGTTTATCTGGAACAAGACAACATTTGGTAAAAACCTCTACGCAGTAGGAGGAAACCCGGAGGCAGCAGCAGTTTCAGGTATCTCAGTATTTGCAGTAACTCTCGGTGCATTCGTTATGGCTGGTATCCTTTATGGATTTGGCTCATGGCTTGAGTGTGCAAGAATGGTTGGTTCAGGCTCAGCAGCTTATGGACAGGGCTGGGATATGGATGCAATCGCAGCCTGTGTAGTTGGTGGTGTATCATTCACAGGTGGTATCGGTAAGATATCAGGTGTTGTAACCGGTGTATGTATCTTCACAGCACTTACATACTCTCTTACAATCCTTGGTATTGATACAAACCTTCAGTTCGTATTCTCAGGAATTATCATTCTTGTAGCAGTTACACTTGACTGTCTGAAATACGTTCAGAAGAAATAATATCGCAAGAAAATTTCTTTTTCATACTTCCAAAATGATTAGCAGAGATGTCTGGGTGGCATCTCTGCTTTAATTTTGTGGTGTGAACAATTATACTTTTGAAATTACACTTTTGTTTATGTAAAGCTACAAAAGAATATATGATATGATATAATATAGTATAAACAGAGTAACTATTCAGAATAGTTACCCGGTATAGCAGGGAGAAGACATAAAATGTATACATTATTACTGGTTGATGATGAAGAGGATGTAATAGAGGTAATCGAGAGAAAGGTATCCTGGGAGCAGATTGGTTTTCATGTGGTAGGACATGCGGGCAATGGCTTCAAGGCGCTTGAGATGATGGAGGACATGCAGCCGGATGTTGTGATGACTGACATACGTATGCCTTACATGGACGGACTTGAGCTGTGCAGTAACATCAGGCAGAGGTTTCCTGCGACGAAGCTCTTGCTTTTCACAGGCTTCGACGATTTTGAGTATGCAAAGGAGGCTGTGCATCTCGAGATAGAAGAGTATATTTTAAAGCCACTCAATCTGGCTGAAATCACGGAGGTATTCAAAAAGCTTAAGACAAAGCTGGATGATGAGCTGAATGAGAAGAAAAACACAGACATATTGAAGCAGTATTATGCAGCATCGCTGCCTGTTTTGCAGTCAAATTTTTACACGACACTTATCGAGGGGCGCATACCGGAAAATGAGCTGGGCAGGTACATGCGTGACTATAAGATTGTGATTGAGGGACCATATTACTGCTGTATTATCATACATACCTCCGCAAGTCAGATGCCGCAGGGCATGGATATCAGACTGCTTGCAGTGTCAGTAGAGAGACAGGCACAGGCTGATTTAAAGGAGCGCTGGAATGGCAGGATTTTTAACTATCTCGGTGATACGGTCATGATAGCCCAGCTTATGCAGCAGGAGGATATTTCTGAGCTGACAGATGAGTGTGACAGATTCTGCAAATATGTAAATCATGTAATGGGGGCAAAGGTCACGGTCGGAATCGGACAGGTGTGCGAAAATGTACAGGAGCTGGTGAACTCTTATCAGAGTGCGAGGGAGGCAGTATCCTACAGGGTGCTTTATGGCAGCAACAGGGCAATAAACATGACAGAGGTTGAGCCACAGCGACGTATATCAAAGGATGGCGATGAGGGAAATGAGCTGTCATATTTATTTAAAATGATTTGTATCGGCAAGATAGAGGATGTGGGACAGGCTGTTGAAGCGTATATGCAGCACAATTTTATGTCGCAGCAGTCACTTGAGAACTACCATGTGGCAGTAATGGAGCTGATCAGTGAGCTATATCACTTTATGAGCAATAATGAGCTAAATGCGCAGGAAATATCGGGAAGTGTGGGCAGGCTTTATAATGAGCTCTCCAATTTTGAGCCGGTGGTGCTCAAGCAGTGGCTTTTGGATTTTTCAAGCAGGCTGCACGATGATATGGCTGATGCCAGATACAACTCCAAGAAGTCACTCATAGACAGTGCAAAGGATTATGTGCACAGGAATTACAGAAGTGTGGATCTTGGACTTGACGATACATGTAAGGAATTAGGAGTATCTAACTCGTATTTTTCAAGTCTGTTTAAGAAGGAAACGGGCAGCTCGTTTGTGGAGTATCTGACTGATTACAGAATGGATAAGGCAGCCAGAATGCTTGTAGAGACAGATGACAAGAGCTATGTCATAGCCCAGAATGTAGGCTACGCGGATCCGAACTATTTCAGTTATGTTTTTAAGAGAAAGTATGGGGTTTCCCCATCCAGGTACAGGACAGAGTATGAGAAGAATAAGGTATAAATCAGGCAGTATACAATCCATAATAATGCTCTCATTTTCACTGCTGTCGCTTGCAATCATGTTTGTCACAGTTGGTGTGATGTATGTAAAATTTGCTGATGCATCGCAGGACAGTATCATAGAGAGTAATCATAAGGTGATGGATCAGACAATAGACAGTGTGGAAAAATATCTCGTCAATATGAGGCAGGTTTCGGATGCGGCATATTATGATGTGATAAAGGAAAATGACATTTTAAAGCAGTCTGACAGCATACACGATGGCATGAGCCTGCTCTATGAGTCAAACAAGGAATATCTGCGCAGTATTGCCCTGTACAATCAATATGGAAGCCTTATAGCTGCAGAGCCTGTTGTGTCCCAGAAGGAGGATCCGAATGTGACAAAACAGGACTGGTTCATAGAAGCGATGGAGCGTATGGAGAATATACATTTTTCAACACCTCATGTGCAGAATCTGTTTGACGATGGTTCCATGAGATATCATCTCGTAATATCCTCAAGCCGTGCCGTGGAGCTGACCTCAGGTTCTGAGTCTCAGATGGGTGTGCTGCTTGTAGATATGGATTATTCGAGTGTATCAAGGCTGCTTGAGAGGATAAATACATCGGGAAAAGGACAGTACTACTATCTGTGTGATGCAAATGGCAATATCATTTACCATCCGCACCAGATACAGTTTGATGGAGATGTTTCGGAAAACAGCGCTAATGCGGCAAAGTCACAAAACAGTATATATGATGATTATTTGAATGGCGTGCATCGTAAGATTATGGTAGACACAATCAGCTACACAGGCTGGAAGCTTGTATGTGTGATGCCATACTCCATTTTTACAAACAAGATGGCAGATGTGAAGCAGTTTGTATTTGTTATTATGATCATAATGGCTATGACGCTTGTGTGGATAAACAGAGTGATATCAATACGTATTTCAAAGCCGATTATGAAGCTCGATGATTCTGTGAAAAGGTATGAAAATGGCAATGAAGCAGATATCTATGTGGGAGGCTCATCCGAGATACGGCATCTGGGATACTCTATACGCAGTTCGTATAAGCAGAACAATGAGCTCATGAAAAAAATCGTCTGGGAGCAGAACGAGAGGCGAAAGAGCGAGCTTGATGTGCTTCAAAGCCAGATTAATCCGCACTTTTTGTACAATACGCTTGACTCTATCACATGGATGATAGAGGGAGGCAAAAACGAGGAAGCCTCGTTTATGATTACGCAGCTTGCAAAGCTTTTCCGTATCAGTCTGTCTAAGGGACATACCATAATAACTGTACGCGATGAGCTTTTGCATGCAAAAAGCTACATGAATATACAAAAAGTGCGTTATAAGAATAAATTTGAGGTGAGCTTTGAGGTTGACGAGGAAATCATGGATTATTGCGCGGTGAAGCTGGTGCTTCAGCCGATTTTGGAAAATGCACTTAATTACGGAATCAGAGAGCTGGATGATTTCGGAGAGATAGTGGTCTCAGGCCAAAAAGAGGGAGAGGATATCATCATGACGGTATCCGACAACGGAATGGGCATTCCTGAGGATGAAATCCCGCTTTTACTGACAAATACAGACAGGGTTCACAAGAAGGGCTCGGGAGTGGGACTTGTAAATGTGAATAACAGGATAAAGATACTGTTTGGAGAGCGCTATGGCCTGCATATAGAAAGTGAGCTTGATGAGGGAACTGTTGTGACAATCAAAATCCCGGCAATTGTCTATTCAGAGGAAAACAGGCTTAAATTTGAGGAGCATCATATAGTATGATGCAGGTACGATTGCCTTGCTGCATGGGAGGTGTGAGAGTAACAGTGAAAAATAAATGGACAAATATGAGCAAGAATAAGAGAACCTTCATCATAACAGAGCTGCTGCTTGGAGTACTGCTTGTGATAGTGATAGGCTTTATCGCGTACAATAAGCTCAATCAGAAACCGGAGCGCATTGCGGTGGTGATGGCTGATGTGGATGAAAGCCACAGCGCAGCATTTAAATATGGCATGAAAATGGCGGCCTCTGAGTATGGTGTGGATGTAGTCATGATAAGCAAGGAAAATATGAACAATATGTCAGATGAAATTGACGTCATAAAGCAGGAGATAAACAAAAAGGCTGATGCAGTCATTTTCAAGCCAACTGCAGAAAAAGAAGCAGATGAAAAAAGCCTTAATACCCTTATCCGGATAAATAAAAAGACACCGATAATGGTAGTCGGAGAACAGGCGGGAAGCGATAGCTTTAAGCCGATTAATACAGTGGAGCTTGACCAGTACAGCATGGGTGCAGACCTGGCAAAAAAGCTTCTTGCTGACAACAACGGAACACTTTCAGGTAAAAAAATAGGAATCTATTGTGAAAGCACTGAATCCGATGCCTGTAAGAAGCGAATCAATGGCATAAAGGATACTCTCGCGGAAAGTGGCTGTGATGTGATGTGGATTGTATCAGGCGTTTCGGACACCGGAGAGAAAATCAATCTGCAGTCACAGAGAAAGGTTGACATAGTCCTTGCGATAGATGATGCAAGTGTGGTTGAGGCTGCAAAGGAAGCTTCTGATAATAATCTGCAGGGTGCACTGGTATATGGAATAGGAAACTCAACAGAGGCCATATATTATCTCGATTCGGGCTGGACAGAGGCGCTTATCACACCTGATGAATTTGCTGCCGGATACAAAAGCGTTGTAGGGCTGGTAGATATGCTTCGTGGCAGGAGGTACTCGGTAGAGGAAAAACAGATATCATATCAGCTTCTTACCGGAAAGAATCTGTTTGATGAAGAGAACAAGAAGCTTTTGTATGCAATAAGCCAGTAGTGGGGGATACAATAAATGAGAAGCAGAATAAGAAATACGGCGATAATGCTGTGCTTTGCACTGGTATTATCGGTTGCCTCTTGCAGCAATACAAGGGTTGACGAAAAAAAACAGATATATATAGGCGTGACATGTTATGACCAGAAGGATACATTTATCGGTGAGCTGATGGAGGCATTCAAAAAAGAATGTGCAAGGCTTGATACAGATCAATACGATATCAGCATGACAATCATGGATGCGGCAGGCTCACAGCGTGCACAGGATGACCAGGTGCAGGAGATGATAGAGGACGGCTGCAATGTGCTCTGTATTAATCTGGCAGACAGAACAGATTTGTCGCATATTATAAATGCTGCAATGGAGAATGATATCCCGATTATTTTCTTTAACAGGGAGCCGGTTGATGAGGATTTAAAGCGCTGGGATAAGCTGTACTATGTCGGGGCAAAGGCAAAGCAGTCAGGTCAGATGCAGGGGGAGCTCATTGCCGATTATATAAAGAATAATCCGGGTGTGGATAAAAACGGTGATGGCAGGATACAGTACGTCATCCTGGAGGGAGAGATGGGCCATCAGGATGCCATCGTCAGGACAGAGAGTGTGACAGAGAGCATGAAGAATAACGGTCTTCAGATAGAAAAGCTGAGCTGTCAGATAGCAAACTGGAATCGTGCCCAGGCGCAGAACCGTATGACACAGCTTATAGGTCAGTACAAAAACAGCATAGAGTTAGTTATAGCAAATAACGATGCAATGGCTTTGGGAGCGATAGACGCATATGAGAAGCTTGGAGTGACAGAGTCGAATGTACCTGTATTTTTCGGAGTAGACGGCACCGACGAGGGGCTTGAAGCAGTGCAGCAGTCTAAGCTTACGGCAACAGTCTACAATGACAAGGAGGGACAGGCAAGGGCTATGGCTCAGCTTGCCTATCTGGCAGCCACCGGTGGCAGCATGAAAAATATAAGGTTTGAGGACAAAAAGTATGTTTATCTGCCATATGAGAAGGTGACTCCTGATAATGTAGATGAATTTGTAAGTGATGAGCAGTGAGCTTATTTATGCTCATTCCTCCACTCTCTCGGAGCCACTCCATAGACATTTTTAAAAGCGCGTGAGAAATGAAGCTGATTTTCGTATCCGACAGCAGAGCCAACATCTGCGATGGATAAGGAGGTCAGCTTCAAAAGCTCTGTGGCCTTTATCATACGGTAATTCATGAGAAATTCCTGCGGTGAATGTCCGACGGAATTTTTAAAAATCTTGCCAAGATAGCTTCGGTTTATGCCGCAGACTGTGGCAATATCTTCGATTGATATATCATTCTGAAAATTCTGCTCGATATAATTCATCGCTTCTTTTATATAATAATCACTCATCTTTCCACTTGGAACGAGCTTTGATGATTTGGCTGACTGCATCAGATAATCCAGAAAAAGATACATATGCCCAATCAGGTGATACGGTGATTCTGATGGGTGCCTTGTGATGTAGAGCATTTCCTCAACAAGCTTTTCGCGGATATCCTTTGAATGTGTGTGATAGACAGGATTATTTTGGGTAAGATCTGTTGTGGTGAGAGCCTCCTTGACGCGCAGACCGTCAAACTCAATCCATATGTATTCCCACGGAAGCTTGTCATCCGCGATATAGGTATTTATCTGGCCGGGAAAAATCATAAAGCCCTGCCCGCTTTTTATGTTGTAGGTCTGTGTGATGCCCTTTGCATTATCGGCCATCAGAGTGCCGGTGCCGGACAGTACATAGTGGAATAGATAGTGGTTTCTTGTGGCAGGACCAAATGAGTGTCCCGGTTCGCACTGCTCGTGGCCAAACTGGTACATACACAAATCTATGAAATTTACATTTGGAAAAATATTGAAGGATAGCTTGTCCATGTGAGTCACTCCTTATTGATTAATACTATAAATATACCCTTATGCGACATTATATGCAATTATAGCACATTTTCTAGCATATTGGTATAAAAATACAAAAATAAGGGTATTTATTGTATGCATAATGGTATGTTATAATCTGTTTATCAGGAAAAAGAGCAAATAAAACAGAAAAGGAGTGAAAAAATATGGCAAAAAGAAAGATTTGTCAGGCTATGGCGGTTGTGCTGGCACTCGGAATGTGCACGACAGGACTGACCGGATGTGGAAATGAAAAGCGGGCGGACGGAAAAACTGAGATTGAGGTGGTTTCATATAAGCCGGAGGCTGTTAAGGCTTTTGAGAAGATTGAGAAGCAATTTAATGAGACTCACGATGATATTCACCTGACTATCTCATCTCCGAATGAGGCTATGACTATTTTAAAGACACGCTTCATCCGTGAGGATTATCCGGACATCATCGCAATCGGTGGAGATATCAATTATTCAAATTTCCTGGATGCGGATTTGTTTGAGGATATCTCGGACCTGGATGCAGCGGACACTGTAAAAGAGGCATATCTGGATATGGACAAGGAGCTTGAGTTCATTCCAAAGGACGGCACCTATGCACTTCCTTACGTGGCAAATGCAGCAGGAGTGCTTTACAACAAGGATATGTTTGCGGAGAATGGCTGGAAGGTGCCTACAACCTGGAGCGAGTTTACAGCACTGTGTGATGAGATAAAGGAAAGCGGAACACTTCCTTTGTATCTGGGCTTTAAGGATACATGGACCTGTCTGGCACCGTGGAATGCCCTTGCAGTAGGTCTTTGTGATTCAGACACCTGCAATCAGGTAAATATGGGAAATACGACATTTGAGGAGGCATATTCTCCGGTTGCCGACAAGGTACGCACACTGCTTGATTATGCAGAGGACAATCCATATGCTTACAGCTACAATGACGCATGTACAGCCTTTGCCAGAGGTGAATCTGCCATGTACACGATAGGAAGCTACGCTATTCCTCAGATTAAGTCGGTTAATCCTGATATGAATATCGGCTCATTTACTTTCCCGGCAAATGATAATGAGGCTGATAATGTGTTAAATTCAGGAATAGATTTACAGTTTTCAGTGATGAAGGCCTGCAAAAATAAGGAAGCTGCATACGAGGTGCTTGAATATCTCTACAGCGATGAGACAATTCAGACATATCTGGATGACCAGGGCGGAATTGCCTGCAAGGAGGGAGATTTCGCAATACCTGATACACTGGAGGATATGCAGGAGTATATAAAGGACAACCGTATGTCAGATTATCAGGATCACCATTATCCAAGCGAGATGAGCGTGGATGCCATGATTCAGACATATCTGCTTGACACAGGTGACAATGCAAAGGAGAAGTTCTTAAAGAAATTTGATTCAGACTGGAAGCGTTACAACAGAGATCTGATTCGTGAAGTACAGGATTACCAGAAGGAACAGGAGGATGCAAAATGAAAAAGAAAATGTCAAATAGGGACAAGACATTCTGGGCAGTTGTGATACCTGTTGTGGTTTTATTTTTCGCATTCAACACACTGCCGATGATAAAGGGTGTGATTTACAGCTTTACAAACTACAAGGGCTATGGCTCTTATGATTATGTCGGACTTAGAAACTATGCAGACCTTTTTACTGACGCCAGAGTTGGAAAGAGCTATCTGTTTACCTTTAAATATGCGATTGCAGGAACCGTACTTGTAAATGTATTAAGCCTTGTGATGGCAGTTGCACTAAACAGCAATATCCGCGGCAAGAGTGCATTGAGAGGTATTTATTTCGTACCGAACATCCTTGGCGGACTGGTTATTGGTTACATTTTCAGCTTTATTTTTACATATATTCTGCCGGCAGTAGGAAATACCTTTAATATCGGTTTCATACAAAACAGTATTCTGGCAAGTGAAAAATATGCATGGATCGGTGTGCTGATTGTCGGTGTATGGCAGGCGGTTGCCATGAATACCATCATTTACATATCAGGTCTGCAGACGGTGCCTGAGGATGTTTACGAAGCCAGCATGCTCGACGGAGCAGGCAAATGGAAGCAGTTCTGGAAGGTTACATTTCCACTCGTTATGCCGTTTGTCACAATCAATCTGGTGCTCAGCACAAAGAACTTCCTCATGGTATTTGACCAGATTATGTCATTGACAAAGGGAGGCCCGGCGCAGAGCACAGAGTCAATCTCATACCTGATTTACAGAAATGGTATGGATGGAGGACAGTTTGGCTTCCAGAGTGCAAACGCAGTAATTTTCTTTGTTGTAATTGTGGCTATTTCACTATTCCAGATGGGCGTTATGAATAAGAAGGAGGAACAGTTATAATGAAAAAACAAAAAACAAACTGGGTACTTACCATCGTTTTAATATTGGGAACCTTAACCGTATTTTTCCCACTGTATATGGCTGTTATCATTGCCTTCAAGAAACCGAGTGAGATGACAAATGATGTCGCAGGAGCTCTTTCCTTCCCTTCAAAGTGGAGCTTTTCAAACTTCACAGAGGCTATGAAGGTTACAGATTTCTGGCATTCTCTCGGAAACAGCTTGCTTATCACTATTGTGACCATTGTTCTCGCAATCCTTATCCATTCGATTGCAGGATATGTTATCGGACGAGGCATGGCAAGGAAAAAGAGCTTCCGTTTCATATATCTTTATATTGTAAGCGGTATGTTTGTGCCATTCTCAATTCTCATGATGCCTCTTGTAAAGCAGACTGCGCAGATGGGACTTGGAAACAGGGCAGGAGTTATCATTTTATACCTTGTGTTTTACATGCCGATGAATGTTTTATTATATAGTGGATACTTGAAAAATATCCCTATGGCACTTGAGGAGGCTGCAGACATCGATGGCGCAAGCACATGGACAACATACTGGAGAGTTGTATTTCCTATGATGAAGCCTATGCATGCGACAGTAGCCATCCTGACAGCACTCGGTACCTGGAATGATGTCATGACACCGCTTGTCATCATGTCAGGAACAGGACAGAATACACTGCCGTTAGCACAGCTCAATTTCCAGACACAGTTTGGAACCAACTACAATCTGGCATTTGCATCATATATTCTGGCTTTGATACCGATACTTATATTCTACATAATCTGCCAGAAGCAGATATTAAACGGTGTTGCAAACGGTGCAGTCAAGGGATAATTTTTAAACACTATTTTAACAATAATATGGGGTGATTTTATGGCAATTATATTTAATCCAAACAAGAAAATTTTTACTTTACAGACAGCTCACACCACATATCAGATGCAGATAGACAGACTTGGCTATCTGCTGCATCTGTACTACGGAGCAAAAAGCGCAGGCGATATGGACTATATGCTGACATATGCTGACAGAGGCTTTTCAGGTAATCCTTACGCAGCAGGCATGAACCGTACATATTCGCTTGATTCGCTGCCACAGGAGTATCCGACTCTTGGCACAGGCGATTTCAGAAATATTGCGCTTGATATCAAAAATGAACAGGGTACTGAGAGTGTTGAGCTTCTTTATAAGAGTCATGAAATCAGAGACGGAAAGTACGCTCTAAAGGGGCTTCCGGCAGTGTGGGCATCTGATGACGAAGCGCAGACTCTTGAAATAGTTCTTGGCGATGATATCGCAGGCATTGAGGTGCATCTGCTCTATGGTGTGCTTGAGGCTTGTGATGTCATCACAAGAAGTGTGCTCATTAAAAATACAGGCAGTGGAAATATTACAATTGAAAAGGCTCACGCTGCATGTCTTGATATGGTTTACGGAGACTATGATGTGCTCAGATTCTATGGAAAGCATGCCATGGAGCGCAATCTTGAGCGCACACACTTAGGACACGGCACAATTTCATTCGGAAGCCGCAGGGGAACCTCGAGCCACCAGTACAATCCGGCAGTTATTCTCGCACAGCGCGATACTACAGAAAATGCAGGAGAATGCTATGGTATGCTCTTTGTATACAGTGGCAACTTCTTATGTGAGGCAGAGAAGGATCAGATTAACCAGACACGCCTTTTAATGGGACTTTCTGATGAGCTGTTTTCATATCCGCTTGAGGCAGGAGAAACCTTTACTGTGCCTGAGGTTATTATGTCATACTCGGCAGAAGGCTTCTCACAGCTTTCTCATCAGTACCACACCTGCATCAGTGAGCATGTGTGCAGGAGCAGCTTTGCACATGAGGTAAGACCGGTGCTCATCAATAGCTGGGAGGCTGCATACTTTGACTTTACAGGTGATACGATAGTAGACCTCGCAAAGGAGGCCGCATCACTGGGCATAGATATGGTGGTCATGGATGACGGCTGGTTTGGAAAGAGAGATGATGATAATTCATCACTCGGTGACTGGTTTGTGAATGAGAAAAAGCTTGGCGGAACTCTCTCTGAGCTAATTGACAGAGTGCACGCACAGGGTGTGAAATTCGGTATATGGATTGAGCCTGAGATGGTAAATGAGGACAGTAATCTGTACAGAGAGCATCCTGACTGGGCTATCCGGATTCAGGGAAAGCTTCCTGTGCGCTCAAGAAATCAGCTTCTTTTAGACTTCTCGAGAAAAGAAGTGAGAGACAATATTTTTGATCAGATCTGTGCAGTGTTTGACCAGGGAAAGATCGACTATGTGAAGTGGGATATGAACAGAAGCATGGCTGATGTATATGCAGGAAATCTTGCATACGACTATGTGCTTGGAGTGTATGACTTTATGGAGCGTCTGGTGACGAGATATCCGGATATACTTCTTGAGGGCTGCAGTGGCGGCGGTGGACGATTTGATGCAGGCATGCTCTACTACAGTCCACAGATATGGTGCAGTGACAATACAGATGCCATAAACCGTACAAGAATACAGTATGGCACATCATTCTTCTATCCGGTATCATCCATGGGAGCGCACGTATCGGCAGTGCCAAATCATCAGACCGGCAGAGTGACAAGCCTTAAAACAAGGGGCATCACAGCCATGGCAGGAACCTTTGGCTATGAGCTGAATCCGGCTCTTCTGTCAGATGAGGAAAAGGAAGAAATCAGAGAGCAGATAAAGACCTTTAAGAAGTATGAGATGCTCATAAATGAGGGCACCTACTGGCGCCTTACAAGCCCGTTTGAGGATGAGGTGGCAGCATGGATGTCTGTCTCAAAGGCAAAGGACAGGGCGCTTGTGAGCGTGGTTCGTCTGTATGCGGAGGCAAACGCGGCTGCATGCTATGTGAAGCTTAAGGGCTTGGAGCCTGCTGCAGTATATATTGAGGAAAATACAGGCATGCAGTATACGGGGGCAGCACTGATGAATGCAGGAATACCGCTTCCGTTTGCCACAAAGGAGTATGAGGCATACCAGTTTTCATTTATCAGGCTTGATGAGGCAAGGAAGCTGTATGATGAGATAAAGAAGGTGTGCGATACTACAGATAATGCCTCTGATAACCGTCTTGTAATAAGCGTCTACGGCGGTTCAGGCTCAGGAAAGACAACGATTGCAGCAGCTCTGCAGCAGTATTTTCTTAACGATAATACAGCCTGCTATGTGCTGACGGGAGATAATTATCCACATCGTATTCCGATGAGAAATGACGAGGAACGCCTTAATGTGTATAACGAGTCCGGTGAGGAGGGCTTACGTGGATATCTTGGAACACCAAAGGAGATTGACTTTGACAGGATCAACAAGGAGCTTTCAGAGTTTAAGGCAGGAAAAGATATAATTGAGATAAAGCATATGGGCCGCGAGGATGGTGATATCTCATATGACGAAACTGATTTTACAGGAATTAAGGTGCTTATCTTAGAGTGGACCCACGGAGGCAGCGAATACCTTAAGGGCGTTGACATACCTGTATTTCTGGAGAGCTCGCCTGAGGAGACCAAGGCGCGCCGCATTAAGAGAGGACGTGACGAAAATGCCGCAAGCCCTTTCATATGCCGCGTGGTGGAATTGGAGCAGGAAAAGCTTGATTTACAGGGCAAAAATGCGCGTATCGTAGTTGGAAGGGATGGCAAAGTCTATGAACAATAAACCTATGCTTAATGCATATCCTGACAGTCTGGGTGGTAAGCTTTCCGATATCACAGCGCTGCTCAAAAAGAAGGAAATGCAGGATACATTTTCATCATTTTATATTCTGCCAAGCCTCTATCATTCGGATTTGGACCGCGGATTTTCGGTCGTGGACTACAATCTGAATGAGGAGCTTGCGACAACAGAGGATTTATCGCAGTTGAAGGAGCTGGGGATTGACTTAAAGCTTGATTTTATTTTAAACCATGCTTCAGCACAGTCACCACAGTTCAAGGATCTTGTGGAAAAGGGCGATGAGTCGGAGTACCGCGATTTTTTCATAGACTGGAACAAGTTCTGGGAAGGTCATGGAGTCATGACAGATGAGGGCTACATACAGCCTGATGAGTCATGCATAAAGCAGATGTTTTTCAGAAAGCCGGGGCTTCCGATTCTCATGGTTGAGTTTCCGGATGGACGAAGAGTGCCATACTGGAACACATTTTACCAGGAGGTGCATGGCAGAGATTATCTGGGACAGATGGATTTAAATATAAAGTCCGAAAAGGTGTGGGATTTCTATCGTGAAACACTGGAAAAAATAGCATCCTACGGTGCGGCTATCGTGAGACTCGATGCATTTGCCTATGCGCCTAAGGCACCGGGGAAAAAGAATTTCCTGAATGACCCTGAGACCTGGGAATTTCTACAGCAGATTCACGAGCTTGCAGCACCGCTTGGGCTGACTCTGCTGCCTGAAATACATGCGGCATATGAGGAAAAAATATACAAAACCCTTGCAGATAAGGGCTATGCCACATATGATTTCTTTTTACCGGGACTCATAATTGATGCAATTGAGAACAGGAGAGCAGATTATCTGGCAAAATGGGCGCGTGAGATTGTGGAAGATAAAATCTCAACAGTCAACATGCTTGGCTGCCATGACGGCATACCTCTTCTGGATTTAAAGGGTCTGCTTCCGGAGGGCGATATACGCTCGCTTATAGATCTGATTGTATCTCGTGGCGGCATGGTCAAAAATCTTCACGGACAAAAGAATATATATTATCAGGTCAATGCCACATATTACAGTGCGCTTGGTGAGTCTGACAGCAAAATGCTTCTGGCGCGAGCCATTCAGATGTTCATGCCGGGCAAGCCGCAGGTATGGTATCTGGACCTCTTTGCAGGTAAAAATGACCATGAGGCAGTAAGACGCGCAGGCGAATCAGGACACAAGGAAATTAACAGAACAAACCTTAGTGCCTCCGATATCAGGGAGGCACTAAAAAAGGATGTTGTCACAAAGCAGCTTGAGCTGCTTCGCATGAGAAATACGCATAAGGCGTTTGAAAAGGGGGCTGTCATCACAGTAGCAGAAGAAGGACCAAAGCTCTCAATCCGCTATGATAACGATGGAGCGTATGCGCTTCTTACGGTGGATTTTGAAGACATAGCATATGAGATAGAGCTGAGCTGATTACTGTATCTGAAATTATAAAAAACTCACAGTCGAAAAAACGATTGTGAGTTTTTTTATGAGAAAAATCATTTAATTGACTCGTAAAAGTATCAGCTATAAGGTATAATAAACCTATATAAAAGACAAAGGAGAGCGTTTAAAGACGATAAGAGGTGACAACATGGAATACGAGCACATAACCCACTCCTTTAAGCCTGTTTATGATGAAAAAAGCCGAATCCTCATCCTCGGCACGCTTCCATCAGTAAAATCCAGGGAAAACAATTTCTATTACGGACATAAGCAGAACCGTTTCTGGAAGCTGCTTGCGTATCTGTTGGATGAGCCGTTGCCGGAAACTATAGATGAGAAGAAATATATGCTGTTGAAAAATCACATAGCCATATGGGATGTGATACAAAGCTGTGACATCAAGGGTTCGAGCGACAGCAGTATCAGAAATGTCGAACCGACAGATATAAGGAAAATCCTTGCTGCGGCCGATATAAAGCAGGTCATTGCAAACGGAAATAAAGCAGGGTCACTTTATAAGAAATATCAGCTTCCGCTGACAGGCATGGAGGCAGTCACGCTGCCGTCCACCAGCCCTGCAAATGCGGCATGGACCTTTGAAAAATTATGTAATACTTGGAGAGAATATATAAAAACACATGAAAACAATAGAATTTGATACACATTTTTACAAAAAGCTGTGGACACTCATGGTCCCGATAATGGTGCAGAATCTGATGCTGGCGCTGGTGGCGGTGGCTGATGCCTTTATGCTTGGAGGACTGGACCAGAACTATATGTCGGCTGTCTCGCTTGCCACACAGATACAGTTCATCCAGAACATGTTTCTGTCAGCGGCGACAGCGGGCCTTGCAATACTCGGAGCGCAGTATTGGGGCAAGCAGGATATAAAGGCGCTCGATGACATATTCGCTCTTGCAATCAGAATATGCGGTGTAGTATCGGTGCTGTTTTTCGTGGCATGTGCATTCTTTCCGCGATATCTGATGCTGATTTTCACAAACGAGCCGGTGCTTATAGATTATGGTGTGAGCTATCTGAAAATAGCCTCTTTTTCGTATCTGTTGACAGGCTTTTCGCAGTGTTATATAGTCATGATGAAGATATCAGAGCATGCAGGGACTGCGGCGGCAGTCAGCTCGATTACAGTGCTAATAAATATCGTGTTGAATGCCGTGTTTATCTATGGTGCATTTGGCATCGAGAGCATGAATGTGAGGGGAGCGGCACTTGCCACGCTCATATCAAGAGTGCTGGAGCTTATGCTTTCAATCACATTTTCTTACAGACCGGGATATATCAGGCTTAAAACTAGAGAGCTTTTGGTGAGAAACAAGGAGCTGTCAGCAGATTTTATGAAGTGCTCCGGACCGATTCTCGGAGCGAGCCTTGTATGGGGCATAGGCTTTACGTCGTACTCTACATTTATGGGACACATGGGAACAGACGCGGCAGCCGCCAACTCAGTCGCAGCGGTTGTGCGTGATATCATATGCTGTCTCAGTGCAGGTATATCGAGCGCAGCAGGCATCATGATAGGAAATGAGCTGGGCGCAGGAAATTTAAAGCGTGGAAAAGCATATGGTATCAGAATGGCAAAGCTGTCATTTTTGTGTGGCGCTGTTATGACAGTGCTTATGGCGGTTTCGGCACCGGTGATTTTACATTTTGTAAAGCTCACTCCGCAGGCTGCAGAGTACCTGAAGCAGCTATTCGGTGTACTTGCACTCTACATGATTGGACGCTCGGTAAATGAAATCATCATAAACGGTGTCTTTGGTTCGGGTGGAGATACAATGTTTGATATGTATTCTCTAGCTGTTACTATGTGGGGCATAGCGATACCGCTTGCAGTTGCAGGCACATATTTTTTGAACTGGCCGGTGGTTGTGGTGTATGCGTGCACCTGCGTGGATGAGGTAGGAAAGATTCCGTGGACACTCATACATTTTAAGAAGTATAAGTGGGTAAAGGATTTGACCAGATAATGAGCATATCTGTTATCACATCAATAAAGCGAGATAACAGATTGCCTGTCAACAATCTCAACATCCATAATTTCACACAAATTATTTTCTGACTCATTGTTTTGTATTTTTTTTAGGAGAAGCTCGGTTGCAAGCCGGGCTTTTTTTTGTACATTTTGTGATACCGACGTCAGCTTCGGTACGGTGTACTGACATAGATTCAAATTATCATAGCCTATGACAGATAAATCAATCGGGACACGGTAACCGCCAAGACGCGCACCCTCCATGATGCCGATAGCACATATGTCGGCAGTTGTTACCGCTGCTGTGATTGGTGCCTTGCCACTTGCAATGGCACGGCCGGCTTCGATACCGCCCTCATATGAAGGTGAATAGCTGAAAATATATTCCGGACGGAAAGGGATATGACTGTCCTCCAAAGCTTTTTTGTATCCGTTAAAACGTTTGGTAAGGACGATGTTTCCCTCATAATCAGCGACAAAGGCAATCTCGGTGTGACCGTGATTTATCATATATTTTGTTGACAAATATAAGCCCTTTTCATCATCAGATATTACATTTATGAGATTAGGGTGAGAGTAATTGCTGTCAAAGGTAGCAATAGGGCAGTTGGCAGCATCCATCAGCTTTTCAAGGTTTTCAGCGGAGGTGGGGAAAACCAGAAGCATTCCATCGACATTCCAGTTCTTAACCAAGGATAATATGTCAGAGCTTCTGGATACTGATTGAAGCATGGTGAAGTATCCGTTTTTGTGAAGCTCTGTCTCTATTGTACCAATCATAGTACTGACATATGGGTTCTCAAAATAATTGTATCCTGAAGCATAATCCTTATCCTCCAGAAACGTAACAACTCCGATAATGTGTGAGGAATTGTTTGAAAGACTTCTTGCATTCATATTCGGAACATAATTATATTCCTCTATAATTGAATTGATTTTATCCCTTGTTTTCTGTGAAACACGGCTAGTCTTTCCGTTGATTACATTTGAGACGGTCATCGTGCTCACGCCTGCCATTTCGGCAATATCCTTAAGCGTCATATTAAACTCCATTTCATTCAGTATTACAATTTTTTACTATAAAGTTTATACATAAACTTATACATAAAAAATGAGAAGTTTATATATAAACCAAATATGATTCAAAATATAGGTTTATAAATTACCTTAAGTATACATTTTTATTGAGTAAATAGCAATCTGTTTTCTGAAAATTTATATACAAGACAATCCGTTTATCAAAAATGCACAAAAAATATATGTAAATAATATGAAAAGTGATGAAAAGGCAAAAAACTGTTGACGAATGCACATGGCAGTGTTAGATTATAGTTAGATTTAGCGCTAAACTAATTTGAACGAAAAAAGGATATTGAATTACGAAAGTGAGGATTTCTATGAAGAAGAAACTTATTGCAACAGTTATGGCAGCTACAATGGCAGTGACAGCGCTTACAGGCTGTGGCAGCTCATCGGCTTCATCAGCCAAAAAGGACATAAAGGTACCAACAGAGCCATTTGGCGATACAGTGAAGTATGACCCTTCGGTTGAGATTAATGATGGAAAGGATATCTCAATTGACCTGTGGGAGTGGGGAAGTGATGACTTATTTCAGGAGATTATTGACAGATACACAGCAATTCATCCTAATGTAACGATAAACCTTGTGGATAATCCATGGGAAGATTACTGGACAAAGCTTCCTCTGGCACTCGACGGCGAGAACGGACCGGCACTCTTTAATGTGCACAACAGCTATCATGAGAATCTTATCAACTATATGGCACCACTTGATATTCCTGTTGAGGATTTGGAGCAGGACTTCAATGGAGTAAGCGCTCATGTGATTGACGGCAAGGTTTATTACATTGATTACGGAATGATGACAGGCTCTGTTTATTACAACAAGGAGATGTGGAAGGAAGCCGGACTTACAGATGATGATATTCCAAAGACCTGGGATGAAATGATTGAGGTGGCAAAGAAGCTCACAATCAAGGACGGAGACAAAATAGTCCAGGCCGGACTCAATTTCAATAATGATTTCCACCAGAATTACCTGCTTGGTCTTAATTATCAGCTTGGTGAGAACCTCTTTAAGGAGGATGGAAAGACACCTAATGTCAATTCAGATGCCATGAAGAAGGTAATGCAGATGCTTGTTGATATGTACGACAAGGATCAGATTGGTTCAAAGGATTTTGGCGAGAACTGTGCAGACAGCTTTGGACAGGGACAGTCGGCAATGGTTATTCAGTGGGGACATTATTACAATACACTTAAGACCACATGGAGCGATATAGATTTTGGTGTATTTGAAATCCCTACATTTGACGGAAATCCATATGCATACAATAGATATAACGGTGAGTCAACATTCGGTGTAAACAAGAATGCACCTAAGGATCAGCAGGCAGTGGCACAGGATTTTGTAAAGTTCTTCCTCTGCGATGATGAGTCTCAGGTAGCTTTCAATCTTGCTATGAGTACCTTCCCTGCAAAGAAATCCCTTGCAGACAATGAGGAAATACTCAAAAACCCATCGCTTAAGGTACTTTCAGAGCACATTGACCACTACATCTGGCCGGGCCCGATGCCTTCATGTGTTGAGGATAATATGAAAAAGGCCGGAGAGGACATATTCTACAATGGAGTGGATATTGATACAGCTTTAGACAAGGCACAGGCTGATATTATAAAGGATATGAAGAGCAGTTCATTCCAATCAGTCGAGAATCTATATGAGTTTGCAAAATAACAGGTAAAGATTCACTACGGAGGATTATTAATGTTTAAAAAATCACATCCATTACAAAGTAAGAGTGAAATAATTTTAAGAAACATAGTTGTTGTAGCTATGGTAGCTTTCTTTACAATATTTTTGATAATACCAATCGGTATAGCATTTGCAGGAAGCTTTCACGAGTGGAATCCGCTAAGCGGAACATACAAGTTTTTGGGACTGGAAAATTATAAGCAGGTGTTCACAAGCAAATTGTTCGGCAAATCAATGTTCAATACCGTAATTTTTTCGGCAGTTGTAATTGTTTTCAGAGTTGGTCTGGGACTGGGAATCGCGTATGCAATTTATTCAACACTTATAAAGCATAAGAGCTTTTTCAGGGCAGTTTACTATATGCCTGTAGTGACACCTATGGTTGCAGTGGCATTTGTATGGAAATTCATGTACAATCCACAGATTGGAACCATCAACAAAATATTCGGGCTTGATATCAACTGGCTGATGAATCCCAAAACTGCTCTGATTGCAGTAATCATAATGACCATCTGGAAGGATTTTGGATATGCGGTTGTTATGTATATGGCAGGCCTGTACTCACTTCCGGCAGATGTCATGGAGGCAGCGCAGGTTGACGGAGCGAGCGGCTGGCAGAAATTCAGATACATTACATTGCCATTGCTTAAGCCTATGACACTTTTTGTAGTCATTACATCAATTATTTCGTATATCCAGGCTTATGTTCAGATACTCATCATGACAGAGGGAGGACCGGGAACATCAACATATCTGGCTTCTTACATTATTTACGATGAGGCCTTTGTCAAATACAACTTTGGATATGCATCAGCACTTTCATTTGTGCTTTTTGTGATTACCGCAGTGCTTACCGTGCTTTCTTTCAAAGTATCGGGCAAGGAAGAGTAGGAGGAAAATATCATGAGAAAAAAAGTAAGCAGTATAGTTTTAAATGTATTCCTTCTTTTATTGGGTATTGTCACAGTTTATCCGTTTATATGGATGCTTTGCTCATCATTTAAGCAGAATAAGGAAATAATGGCATTGCAGCAGCATCTGCTTCCACAAGAGTTTACAATAGACAATTACATCAGCATGAATTCGCATTTTAATTTCATGAGATTCTTTGGAAACAGTTTGTTTATCACTATTGTTGTAACACTCCTTGTAGTATACACCAGTACAATCTGTGGTTTTGTCTTAAGCAAATATAAGTTTAAGGGCAGAAATATCCTTTTTGGCTTTGTATTGTCTACTATGATGATTCCATGGTGCGTAACAATTATTCCGAAATACACGATGATTCAGAAATTCGGATGGATGGACAGCTATAAGGCACTTATTATTCCGGCTATGTTCAGCGGATTTGGAATATTTATGATGAAGCAGCACATCGAGACCATTCCTGACGAGATTATTGAAGCCGCCAGAATGGATGGCGCCAATGAGTTTTATATCTTTCACAGGATTATATTTCCGATGGCGAAAAACGGAATTTCAAGTATAGCAATTTTCCAGTTCCTGTGGACTTGGGAGGACTATCTGTGGCCTTACCTTGTAATCAATACCAAGGAAAAGCAGCTGTTGGCAGTTGGTCTTAAGATGTTTAACGGACAGTATTCAACAGATTATGGCGCACTTTTTGCGGCAACGGCAATATCTATCATACCGGTTTTACTGATATATTTGTTCTTCCAGAAGCAGTTTATCGCAGGAATTGCGGCATCGGCTGTCAAGGGATAACGTAATTTATATGAGAGGGAGTATTTCATGCAGGAAATATACAGAGTAAAGACAAGTCCGGTGGCATTATCGGACAATATGATAACAGGTGAAAAATACAGGATTACATTTCTGACAGAGGCGCTTGTCCGTCTGGAATACAGTGAAGATGGCGTATTTGAGGATAGGGCGACACAGACAGTATTGTTCAGGGACTTTCCAAAGACCGACTATCATGTGGTGCGCAACGCTGATGGAATTGAGGTTCATACATCAATGCTGCACCTGATATATAATGAGAAGGAGTTCTCATCACACGGACTGAGTATACAGATCAAGGGAAACCTGAGCGCATATCACAGCATCTGGCATTATGGCGAGAAGGTGGATGATCTGCAGGGCACAGCGCGTACACTCGATGACGTAAACGGAGCGACTGAGCTTGGACATGGTGTCGTTTCACGCTTTGGATATTCAATTCTTGATGACAGTAAATCACAGATTTTACTTGATGATGGATGGATTGAGCCGAGAAAAAAAGGCGTGTCGGATTTGTATTTCTTTGGATACGGACATGAATACAAGCAGGCGCTTAATGATTTTTACAGGCTTTGCGGCAAGACACCGATGCTTCCGCGATACGCACTGGGAAACTGGTGGAGCAGATATTATAAATACTCAGAAGATAGCTATATGGAGCTGATGGACAAATTCGATGAAAAGAACATCCCGTTCACGGTAGCCGTAATAGATATGGACTGGCATCAGGTTGATGTGGACCCTAAATACGGAAGCGGCTGGACAGGATATACATGGAACAAAAAGCTTTTCCCGGATCCAAAGCGCTTTCTTGGAAAGCTCCATGACAGAGGAATGCATACTACCTTGAATGTGCACCCTGCGGATGGTGTGCAGGGCTGTGAAGAGATGTATGTTGATATGGCAAAGGAAATGGGCGTGGACTATGAAAAAGAGGATCCGGTTGTATGTGATCCGGCGAGTCCTAAGTTTTTGGAGGCATATTTTAAGTATCTTCATCATCCGAGAGAGGCTGAGGGCGTGGATTTCTGGTGGATTGACTGGCAGCAGGGCAGCAACTGCAAGGTTGAAGGACTGGATCCGCTATGGATTTTTAATCATTTTCATTATCTTGATAATAAAAGAGGCGGCAAGCGTCCAATGACATTCTCGCGCTATGCAGGTCCGGGAAGCCATAGATATCCGATTGGATTTTCGGGAGATACGCATATTACATGGGAGTCGCTTGATTTCCAGCCGTATTTTACAACGACAGCGACAAATATCGGATATGGATGGTGGAGTCATGATATTGGCGGACATATGTTTGGCTACAAGGATGATGAGCTTACAGCCAGATGGACACAATACGGTATATTCTCTCCGATAATGCGTCTGCACAGCTCATGCAGCGAATTTAACGGCAAGGAGCCGTGGAGATTCAAAAAAGAGACTGAGGAAGCGATGGAGGATGCTCTCAGACAGAGACATTGTATGATTCCGTATCTGTATACCATGAACTATCGCAGCTATGCAGAGAATATGCCGCTGATTGAGCCTATGTATTATGAGTATCCTGAGAATGCAGAGGCTTACGAGGTAAAGAATCAGTATTTCTTTGGCAGCCAGCTTATGGCAGCGCCTGTTACAACTCCACGCATTAAGGGACTTAATGTGGCAAAAACCAAAGTATGGTTCCCGGAGGGCATCTGGTATGATATATATACAGGCATGCGCTATGATGGTGGAAGGATGCTGGAGACCTACAGGGATTTGAGCAGCATACCGGTGTTTGCGAAGGCAGGAGGCATACTTGTGTGCGCGGATATGGATGAGCTTGATGCAAGGTCTGTTATCAAAAATCCTGATGTGTTATGTGTCAGGGTATTCCCGGAGGCTGATGGTGAGTTTGAGCTGTACGAGGATGACAACGAATCCTGCGGATATGTAGATGGCAGCTGCGTGACCACAGCTATGAAATATTATGCGGATAAAGACACGTTCGTTATTTCCCCGGCAGATGGCGATACATCATTAATACCTGAAAACAGAACCTATAAGCTTGTCTTTGAGAGAAGAACTGAGGCAGCAGCCGGTAAGGTGAAGGTATCTGTGGACGGTAAAGAGGTCTGGGCAAAGAATAAATATGATTATGAAAAAAGAAAGCTCATCGTTACTGTAAATGCATCGACAGCAAGCGAAATAAGCGTTGCAATATCGAAAGACACAGTAGCGTTTGATAATCAACTCGAAAAAAGATGCTTTGATTTCCTGAATCAGGCAGAGATAGGCTTTAGGCTAAAGGATGAAATCTATGGTCTCGTTACATCGGGAAAGAAAACCACAGTGATTTTATCGGAGCTTAAGGCAAAGGAGCTTGATACAGAGCTGTATGGTGCTTTGACAGAGATACTTACGGCCTGAGGCTATTGATTTTTAAATTGGTTTTTATAGAAGGTTGCTGGTTGCACTGTTAGGTGTGACCGGTGACTTTCTTTATTGTAAAAAGTAAAAATGGATGATACTATTATAGTAAGTTGAAGTATTTTATAGGAAACATCAGGAGAAACAACATGAACAATTGGGACAGAATGAGAGCGGGAAAGCTCTACAATGCGGACAGCGCAGACATAGCGGGCTACCATGAAAGAGGAATGGGTCTGTGCGACAAATTCAACCGCACACCGATTTGGATGAAGAAGCGTAAGCAGCGTATTTTGGAGAAAATGATACCATCCGCAAAGGATGGCGGTGCATTCATTTTTGCACCATTTTACTGTGAGTATGGTGTGAATATCCACTTTGGAAAAGGCTGCTTTGTAAACTACAAATGTACATTTCTGGATTGCGCACCGATTGAGCTCGGTGACGGAGTCTGGATTGGAGCAAATGTCACTGTTGCGACACCTTGTCATCCGTTTTTATCAGAGGAACGCCTGCCACAGGAATATCCGGACGGCTTCCATGACCTGGAATATGCAAAGCCTATTAGGATTGGCGATGGAAGCTGGATATGCTCTAGCGCTACAATCTGTGGTGGCGTCACAATCGGAAAGAACTGCATCGTGGCAGCAGGCGCAGTCGTAAACCGCGATATTCCCGACAACTGTATCGCAGCAGGTGTGCCGGCAAGGGTGTTGCGCAAGCTTGACGAGCAGGATCGCATGAATGTGTGGGACACCTACATGAAAAACGAGGTGCCATTGTCACAGAGGGATAAAGCGAGGTAGTTATTGACCATCATACCGATGAATGGTACTATAGTAATAACAACGAAACGACTCGAAACTATATAATTCAAGGGAGGATTACGCAATGGGAAACTCATATAAGAACTGTAAAATACAGGACAACACAGCAGAGCTGATATACGAAAACGGCAGTCTGTTTGTTACCATATTTGAAAACAACATAGTACATGTTGCGCAGAAACCCGGCATCGAAAGTGTTGCAATAGAGGATAGCTTCATTCCGAAGGCTGCCACACCAAGCGTGACTTGCATGGATACGTCAGATGCTAAGGAGACAGTGGCAGAAGCCGATGCAAGTGATGCAGCAGTTAAAGCAGTCATCAGCGCAAGGGATATTACTGTAAATGTAAAGGATAACGAGAAGCTTGATATTTATTATAAAGGTAAGCTTGTGCTTTCAGATTATGAAAAAGCGCGCAAAAAGAGTGAGAAGAATCCGTACGAGGATCTTGCCATTGCAGAGCTTGAGGGACATACTGTCGGAAAAGATGAAGAAAAAACTGACTCTGTTACCATCATCAAAAAGCTTGGAAAGGATGATGCTATTTACGGTCTGGGAGATAAGCCGGGCTGTCTCAACAAGCGTGGATATTCATATGTAAACTGGAACACGGATGATCCTGCGCCACATGTGGACAGCTTCAAATCGCTGTACAAATCAATACCGTTTTTTATAGTGCTGGGCAATGAATATTGCTATGGAATTTTTGCGGATAATACCTACAAGACAACCTTTGATTTCGGTTATGAGAATACAGATTACTATTTCATTGAGCATGAGAAGGGTGAGCTGAACTACTATTTTATGCCGGGAAAAGATATGGCAGAGGTGGTAGGACTTTATACATCACTGACAGGCACCACACCGCTTTATCAGAGATGGATATACGGCAGCCATCAGAGCCGCTGGGGCTATTACACGCAGGATGAGGTACTTGATATAGCTGACAAATTCCGCGAGCTTGATATCCCATGCGATGTAATCCATATGGATATCGATTACATGAACGGCTACAGGGTATTCACCTTTGATGACAAGAAATTCCCTGATGTAAAGGGACTTTCAGAGAAGCTTGCTGACAGGGGCGTAAAGCTCATATCCATCATTGACCCGGGCGTGAAAAAGGATGAGGACTATTTCATGTACAAAGAGGGCATGGACATGGATGCATTTGCACATGATACAGATGGCAGTGTATACGAGAATGCTGTATGGCCGGGCACATCGGTATTTCCGGATTTCACAAAGCAAAGTGTCAGAAGCTGGTGGGGAGACAAGACAAAGATACTTCTCGAGAACGGTATCAGCGGCATATGGAATGATATGAATGAGCCTGCAAGCTTCAACGGACCACTGCCGGATGATGTGCAGTTTGAGTATGGAGCACATGAAAAGGTTCACAATATTTACGGACATTTTATGGCAAAAGCCACATATGAGGGACTTGCGAAAAATGATGGAGGAAAACGCCCGTTTGTACTTACAAGGGCTGCATATGCCGGAAGCCAGAAATACTGCGGTGGCTGGACCGGAGACAATCACAGCATCTGGGCGCATATAGCGCTTTCACTCGAGCAGGTGTGCAATCTATCAGTCAGTGGACTTGCCATGTGTGGCAGCGATATAGGCGGTTTCGGAAGTGATACTACACCGGAGCTTCTTGTTAGATTTTATGAGGCAGCAGTATTTGTGCCGTTTTTCAGAAACCATTCAGCGATGGGAACACGCAGACAGGAGCCTTGGCAGTTTGACAAGACTACGATAGATGCAGTCAGAAAGACAGTAAAGCTCAGATACAGATTTATCCCATATATCTATGATCTGGCACATGAGTGTGAAAAGACAGGAGCGCCTATCGTGCGCCCGCTCGTATACGAGTACCCTGCAGACAGGCATGTGAGAAATATTTCCGATGAATATATGCTCGGAAGCTTTGTGCTGGTTGCGCCTGTAATCGCACCGGGCAAGGAGGCAAGAGAGGTATATCTGCCGGATGGCGACTGGTATGATTACTACACAGGCGAAAAATACAGTGGTGGCAGATACATTTTAGCAGATGCACCACTTGATAAAGTACCTGTATTCATAAAAGCAGGAGCCATTATCCCTGTTGCAGACGGAAAAATTCGCTCCACAGAGGACATTACAGAGGATAAGGTCAGCATACTGACATATCCGGGCAAGGGCAGCTTCGTGCATTATCAGGATGACAATGAGACGTTCGCATACAGAGACGGTGCGTACAATGCTGTTGAGTATACCCTGGATGGGGATAAGCTCGAGAAGAAAGTGGTGCATAAGGGATTGTACGAGGAGTCCTAATATGAAGTGCTTTATGTGTAAAGGAACGTTGGAAAATAAACTAACAAATTTTATTGCTGATATGGGAAACTGCATTATTATTGTGAAGTATGTTCCATCTCAGGTATGCACTCAATGTGGAGAGGTATCGTACAGCAATGAAGTTGCCGAGCAATTAGAGAAAATTGTTGACAAGATGAAAAATGCAATGACAGAAATTGCTGTTGTACATTATTCAGACAAAGTGGCATAAATTAAGGATAATAGAATAAAATTGTCTTTTATAAATCAATCCGCTATACTATTGATATATTTAGTGTAGCGGATTTTTTATAGAAATATAGGTGAGTTAATGTTAAAAATAGGAATATGCGATGATGATCCGACTTTTGTTGATGACATAGAAAAGAATATAGAGCAGACGATTAAAAAACATCATTGGAAGGGCATAATAGTAAAATTTACAGAGGCAGAAAATTAGTAAGAAGTAATGAAAAAAATAAGTTTGACATAATTTTTCTGGATATTGACATGCCTGAAAAAGATGGATTTTCAGTTGCAAGAGATATACCTGAAAAAGATAGTCTTTTAGTATTTTGTACAAGTCATAATGAACTTGTATATAATTCGTTCTCATATCAGCCTTTCTGGTTTTTATGCAAAGAAAATTATGATAAACATTTAGATGAAGTTTTGACAGCAGCGCGAAAAAAAATAGCATTAAGAAATACAAATTATGAGCTTGATATTAATGGAAAGATTTATAGTGTAGATATTGAACAGATATTGTATATTGATGTCTTAAAACATAGGGTACACATTCATTTTAAAGATGGTGGAGAAATAGATTTTAGGGAAAATTTATCTACAATAGAAGAAATTTTTAGAGACTATAGTTTTGTTAAAATTAATAGCGGATGTTTAGTAAATATGTCATGGATAAAACATATTTATCAAACGGAGATCGAACTGAAAGATGGACAGAATTTTTCTTTGAGCAGGGGAAGAAAAAATGAAGTTAGAGAAAAATTCCATGAATACATGAGGATAAGACGATGGTGGATTTATTTTGGATGATATTTGAACTGGTGGTAAATTTATTTCAATCAGCTATTGTTTTACAGACGATAAGAGCAATTTTAAAGGACAAGAGAACCGGAAAGAAAGCAAATCTGGCATATATATTATTTGTAGCAATATTATTTTTGGAATTATCATTTGTAAATTTTATAGTGCCATTTGAAGGAATAGGAATTATCATATCAATACTTATCATATACATATATTCACTAATAAATTTAAAAGGAACATTTATGCAAAAAATGTTCTGGTCAATTTTTGTTATGCTGCTTATCATGGGGATTACGACAGTTGTGCTTAGCATTGAGGGATGTATTATAGGAAAGGGGTATTTGAATCTTGTGATTCAAAAGGACTTATATCGTTTTGTAGGGGTAGTTATAATTCAGATAGTTCTGTTTTATTTGACGCGGTTTATGATAAAAAGAACAAAAAAAGACAGCACATATTCTCTGAAATGGAATGAATGGTTTGTGTTATTGATAATTCCTGTTATATCAATATTTACAATGTCTTTTGTTTCATTGATTATAATTAATATTGAAGATCAATTGTCACCGATGCAGCATATTTTTTCAATTCTATCAATATTGGGAATACTGATGACAAATTCTTTAGTATATGTACTATATGTGAATATGCAGAAGGATCATGCAAAACAGCTTGAATATAGTATTTTGCAACAGGCTTTTAAGAGCCAGGAGAAAAGTGTTGAGGAAACCAAAATACTTTATCAGTCGGTCAGAAGTATACGTCATGATCTTAAACAGCATTTTCAGGTGGCATTGACAATGCTGCATTCGGGAAAAATTAATGAAGCTGTAGATTATATGGAAAAATATAACGATACCGTATTGGATGGAATTTCGAATAAAGTCTTTTGCGATAATGATGTAGTAAATTACATTATAAACAGTAAAAGTAAGATATGCTCCGATAGACATATTAAAATATATATTTATATTGCAAATGAAATACCTGAATTTTCAGATCTGGATCTGTGTGTACTATTGGGAAATGCCTTGGACAATGCTATAGAAGGAGTTTCAGGCGAGGGTAATAATGAAATATATTTAGAACTTAGGAATGTAGATAACTTTTTTATGATATCGGTAAAAAATACGATAATTAATTCGGTATTGGAAGATAATCCAAATTTAATATCTACCAAAAATGAAAAAGAGGTACATGGATTGGGTATTCTTTCCATGAAAGAAGTAGTACAAAAATATAATGGTTCTATTGAATTTTATGAAAGCGACAATAAATTTTGCTGTGATATGCTTTTAGATATTCCGGACAATATGCAGTTTAAGTCGAAAAATGTACATAATAGGACAAATTATTGATAAAAATTAAAAAAGAGAGTAGATATAGTATCAGCAAGCGAAAGGGAGAAATGCCATGATATCTCAGATTGCTGAAACTGTATCTGCTTTTTTTATAGTATGGACGTAATTGATGAGGAAGAAAAAGAATTATGATAGAAATAAAAAATTTGAATGTTTCGTTAGGCGGAGCACATATTTTAAAAGATATAAATTTGTCGATAAAGGAAGAAAATTCGATTATAGGAATTTTCGGACCGAATGGTGCCGGTAAGACAACGTTAATAAGTGTGTTGACCGGTTCTATAAATAACTATACAGGCGTAGTAAAAGGAATCTGTGCTAAAGATATTTCTTATCTGCCGGATAAACCTTTTATATATAGATACATGAAATTAGAAGATGCGATAAAATATTATAAGGATGCTTTTAATGATTTCGACTCAGATAAAGCTGCAAAATTGTTAGGAAAACTTGGATTGAAATTGAAACAGAAAATTTCCCAGTGTTCCAAAGGTATGCTTGAACAGATACATATGGTTCTTGCACTTTCAAGAAATTCGGATGTTTATATTTTTGATGAGCCATTAGCTGCTGTTGATCCTTTGACAAGGGATGACATAATGGAAATGATTAAGAGTGAGCGGAAAAAAGGAAGTATTGTTTTTATCAGCACACATTTAATTAGTGATGTAGAGTCATTGTTCGATAGCATTATCATGGTAAAAGACGGGAAAGTTATTTTGCATGATAATGTACAAAGTCTTAAAAAAGAAAACAAAGCAGATCTTGAGACAATTTTTAAGGAGAAATTAAGATGAGCATTTGGAAAAATGAATATTTGAGATATAAATATTTCTGGGGAACAATCTTTGGAATAGAATTTTTATTAGATATACTTCATATTTTGCATATAATACCGATGGTTGAAGGGGTAGATATGATTTATTCAATATGGCAAATGCTATCATGGGTAGGAATTGTATTTCTGACAATTTATGATTTGTTTTCATTCTTTTATTTGAATAAAGATAGAATGTTGCATTTACTTCCGATTAGTAAATATAGGCTTTTATGGATGAAAGCAATTGTGTTTGGAACATATATGTTACTATTTTTCGTTGTTGGTATGGTACGCTATTTGATTATTCTGCCGGATAATGCAGTGAAATCTTTAATAAAAGTTGGAATGATATATTTACTTAGTAAAATGGTTGCGATATTCTCATTTTTATCATTGCTGATCATGCTTTTGCTTGTTATCAAGAAAATAAATAATTCTGTATTTGGAGCAATAATAATGGCATCGCTTTTTGTTGGAATAGTAGGTGTTCAGGCATATGGCCTATTTCAGGTTGTTAGTGCAAGTCATGATATAACTTGGACAATAGGTATTGTGGATGGGGCAACAGGAATGAATCAATATGCCAATATTCTTCCAATTGTATTTACAGAAACTGATGATAAGTTTCATTATGTAGAGGATAGTTTCTACATAATATCAGTATGGTTAAATATTGGCATATCAATCATAAGTTTTATTGCTTCAAGAATATTATTTAAAACACAGAGGTTTAACTATATTGAAAAGTAGTACATAACCTTAAATTTAAAATTCAATATCAACCTCTACAGGGCAGTGGTCTGAACCGAGCACATCGGTATGGATTGCTGCCTTTTGCAGCTTATCATTGATGCGCTTTGACGTGATAAAGTAGTCGATACGCCAGCCTGCGTTCTTCTCGCGTGCCTTAAAACGGTATGACCACCAGGAATATATACCCTCAGCATCCGGATAAAAATATCTGAAGGTATCGGTAAAACCGGAACCTAAAAGCTCTGTCATTTTAGCACGTTCCTCGTCTGAAAAACCTGCATTCTTGCGGTTTGTTTTTGGATTTTTCAGGTCAATCTCATTGTGTGCGACATTCAGATCACCGCACAGTACGACAGGCTTTTTGGCATCGAGTGTCTTAAGATATTCACGGAAATCATCCTCCCACTGCATACGGTACGGTAGCCTTTTCAGCTCATTCTGTGAGTTTGGAGTATAGCAGGTTACGAGATAGAAATTGTCATATTCAAGTGTGATGACGCGTCCTTCCTTATCATGCTCCTCAATGCCTATGCCGTAAGACACAGATAATGGTTCATTTTTGGCGAAAATGGCTGTGCCGGAATAGCCTTTTTTCTCGGCATAATTCCAGTACTGGTGATAGCCCGGCAGGTCAAGGTCAATCTGCCTTGCCTGTAGCTTGGACTCCTGTATACAAAAGAAATCCGCATCTATACTGTTGAAAAAATCAAGGAAACCTTTCTGGACGCATGCACGCAGTCCGTTTACATTCCACGATATAAATTTCATGTCTTAATCCTCCATATCATTGCAATAAATTATCATATATTTTCGCTTAAACATGACATTTTCCTAATAAAATTACAAAATCGCATTTTTTATTTTGATGATTTACTACAAAATCGCATTTTCTTTTTGGCAATTTTACTACAAAATCGCATTTTTTAAAAGAGGTTTGTATCTGCAGATTACACTTTTTATATAAAATACGTATAAAAGAGGAAGAAAATACGCAAGATAATACGCAAGATGGAGTCGGTTCATAAGCTGCACCAAGCTGGCGAAGAAATCAGAAATATGTGAAAATATGACATAAATATAATAAATCCGCTGCACTATATCAGATGATTACGCACATGATATAATGCAGCAGATTTTATTGTTAATCATTTTAAAACTCAAGTAAAATTGTTTTCTTACAGTACATCGCTTCCATCAGGAATCTTTGAGATAATAGTTCTGTTGATCCTGATTAGGAATAATGTCGAAACAGTAAAGGATATCACCTCTGCTATCGGGAAAGCCCACCATACAGCGTGGAGTCCACCAAGCTTTGAAAGGATGTATGCTGCCGGAATTAAAACCACAAGCTGTCGCATGATTGATACGATCATAGAAAAGACTGCCTTTCCCAAAGCCTGGAATACTGTGCCGACGATAATACAAAACCATGCGATGAGGAAATGCACACCGATTATTCTGAGCGCCGGAACTCCGATTTTGAGCATATCGTCAGAGGCGCTGAACATTCCAAGAAGCACCTGTGGTATGAACTCAAAGCAGGCAAAGCCAACGAAGAGCAGGCAGAATGCTGTTATCAGGCTGACCTTTATTGTCTTAACCATACGCTTCCTGTTCTGTGCACCGTAGTTGAAGGCAATGATAGGTGTGATTCCGTTGTTCAGTCCGAATACAGGCATAAAGAAGAAGCTCTGCAGCTTGAAATAAACACCGAAAACAGCAGCGGCAGTCGATGAAAAGCCGATAAGTATTCTGTTCATGGCATATGTCATTACTGAGCCTATAGACTGCATGATGATCGACGGAATACCGATAGCATAAATGGTTCCCATGATTTTGAAATCCGGGCTGTAGCCTTTGAAGCTCAGCTTGATCTCATGATTGAATTTGTGGTTGCATGCAAAAGCAACAACAGCTGCCACGCACTGACCCACAACGGTTGCCACAGCGGCACCGGTAGCGCCGAGCTTAGGGAAACCAAGCAGTCCAAAGATCATGATAGGATCCAGAACGATATTTGTGATGGCACCACAAAGCTGTGAGGTCATGCTGAAAATAGTTCTTCCTGTCGAGGTAAGTACCCTCTCAAAATAGATTTCGGCAAAAATACCAAATGAAAAAATCATAACAGTACTCAGGTAGCTCACACCCATATCCATGATTTCGACATCAGCATTTCCAATCTGACTCATGTAAAAAGGCTTTACGATTGTAAGTCCGAGAATCAGAAATATTACGTAGCTGAATGCATATAGTACGGCACCGTTGATGCCGATTTTGTTTGCCTCGTCGTATTTATGGGCACCGAGTGACTTTGACAGCAGCGCGTTCACACCTACACCGGTACCGGTTGCGACAGCGATGATGAGTGTCTGCAAAGGGAAGGCAAGTGAAACTGCTGTGAGTGCGTTTTCGGACAGCTTTGCAACGAAAATACTGTCCACGATGTTGTATAGAGCCTGTACGAGCATGGAAATCATCATAGGCAAAGACATGTTAAATACAAGCTTGCCGATAGGCATGGTTCCCATCTTGTTCTCTGTTACAGGGGCTGAATTTGTTTCCTGACTCATAATTCCTCCTATTGTAAATGATTGTTAATTTAAAACTCCTATATTATATATGTAGGAAGCTTTAGTTATTAAAATTAAAATCACCGGTAGATTAGCCGGTGTTAAAAATGTGCAACAAAGCGCCAATTACATATAATACCATGACTGCAGGATACTTTCAAGGTGTTCGTAAAAATGTTAAATCATATCATATGGATAAGCAGCATATAGCAGATAGTTCCTCCCGCGATAGAGAGTAGCATCTGCCTTTTCCATATATACCGTACGCCATTCCCAGAAACCAGAATCCTGTGAAAATGGGAAGCGTGGATATAAATTACAATAAGCGCTTGACAAAATGACACAGAGATATATAATTAGTTCAAAATTGAATAATTCAAAAATGTAAAACATAGTATCAAAATACTATCAAAATATCAATAGGAAAGAAGGAATATCACATATGAAATTTAACTTTGAGTTTACAGAGAAAATTTCGCGAACCTACAGTGATGAGTGCAGACCGCTGTGCCATGAGCTAAAGCTCCCACAGACAGCATTTGATATACTCATGTTTCTGGCAAATAATCCGGAATATAAGACGGCAAGGGATATAGTCGAAATAAGAAAAATCAAGGCAAATCTTGTGTCTGTAAATGTTGACAAGCTTGTGAATGAGGGCTATCTGGAGAGAAAGCCTGTGGAAAATGACCGTAGGAAGACGGAGCTTGTCTGTACCCAAAAAGCTAAGACTGTTATCGAAAGAGGCAGAAACATACAGCAGCAGTTTACCGCAAATCTGTTTGCGTGGATAGATGAAAAGCAGAAAAAGCAGCTGACAATTATTATGGAACAGATTGAGAATAATCTGGATGAAATAATCAGGAGGAAATCACACAAATGAACACATTAATAACTATAGTAGTAACATTTTTTGCCGGTATGGGCGCAGGTCTTGGAACCGGCTTTGCGGGACTGAGCGCAGCGGCAGTAATAAGTCCCATGCTCATCACCTTTTTAGGAATGAATCCATATATGGCAGTGGGAATAGCCCTGTCGTCAGATGTACTTGCCAGCGCAGTGTCAGCCTATACATATGGAAAGAACAAGAATCTTGATGTAAAAAACGGGCTCATAATGATGGTCACGGTTTTGTGCTTCACAGTTGTCGGAAGCTATGTATCAAGCCTCGTGCCGTCAGCAACAATGGGCAACTTTTCGGTATTTATGACATTTTTACTCGGAATCAAGTTCATACTCCGTCCTGTCATGACCACAAAGGAAGCCATGCAGGGCGTCTCAGCTAAAAAGAGAGCTGTCCAGTCAATCATCTGTGGCGTAATCATCGGATTTATCTGTGGCTTCATAGGCGCAGGCGGTGGCATGATGATGCTTTTGATCCTCACATCAGTGCTTGGCTATGAGCTTAAGACTGCAGTAGGAACGAGTGTATTTATCATGGCATTTACAGCCTTTACAGGAGCAGCCTCGCACTTTGCCATCGGTGGAAAACCGGACTGGTTTGTTATGCTTTTATGTATTGCATTTACACTTCTTTGGGCGAGAATTGCAGCGGTCTTTGCAAACAAGGCATCCGCAAAAACCTTAAACCGTGCCACAGGAATCGTGCTTGTGATACTCGGTATCGTGGTATTTGCATTTTCGCTTCTGAGCTAATTTTCTTGAATATATAACTGCAAGCCCCGGCTGCCCGACCGGCACACACAGCTTCCCCACGTGCTACGCTGCGCTGCTAAGATACTGTACGAAATTATGCTTCAAGGGTTTCTATGCCTGACGAAACCGTCGAAACGCGCCGTCCGTGGCGCGATTCTCCTCGCCCCTGCGTCCATGCAGGAGCGTTTCTGTGTTTCATGGCATAATTTCTACAGTATCTAAGCAGCTTCGCTATTCGCACGTGGGGAAGCTGTGTGTGCCGGTCGGGCAGCTGGGGCTTGCATCATTACATAAAACAAGATGAAAATCATCATACGTATTTTGAGGGAAATACGAAAAAATCCTACCATTTTGTGCAAAACCACATATTTAATAGAAAGATTTACATAAAGATTATTAAGAATATAGTATTGAGCTCTTAGAAAAATAGTACTATACTAAATTCGTCTGATGAATTCAGACTTGAGTATAAATAATAATATGATTAAAAGGTCAAAAGGTATCATAAGATAGGAGGAAATAAAAAACTATGTCTTCAAAAAAAGGTACGATGAAAAAGAAATTGGAAAACATGCATTTGGGTGAAAGAATCAACTATGGTTACAGAATGGTTATTACCATGATGCTTATTTCGGGACTGCTTTCGATTGCGGTCATTGGTGTGTTGTTTTTCAATATGTTAGACTATGTAAACAAGGTAAATGCTTCTGATCAGGCGGTTAAGATATGCAGAATAAATGTAACTGCAGCGGCAAGAGATATAAGAGAGATGGCACTTAATCCTGACAAATCAACATATGACGACTATGAGCAGAGTGCAAAAGCTTTGCTCGAGGATGTTGATGTGCAGTTAAAAACAATAAAAAAATCAGGTGTTGTTCCGGAGAATAAGTATAATGAATATTCAAAGGCTCTTTCTGACTGGGCGAATACCGGATACTCAATCATGGATAAGATTAAAGCCGGACAGAAGGATGGGGCTGTTGATCAGATTATCAATGAGTGTACACCAAAGTTAAATAAACTTGTTGAGCTTGCAAAGAAAATCGACACGCTGACTGACGCAAGAAGCCATCAGGCAGTTGTAAGGACATATGTATGTGCTGCAGTCGGACTCATAGTCATCATTATCTGTCTGACATGTGCATGGCAGTTGACAAAGAAAACAGGAAAGATCGTACTTGATACAATCCTTGAGCCGTTACATGCAATCGAGGATGTGGCAAAGGAGCTGACAGAAGGAAATCTTCACAGCACACTTGATTACCGTTCAGAGGATGAAATCGGTAGATTGGCACACAGCATGAGAAAGTCTATCCGTATTCTCGGCTCATATGTGGATGATATAGACAGGTCGATGAAGCTCTTTGCGGACGGACATTTTGATGCACAGCCGGAAGTAGAGTGGAGAGGCGATTTTGTAGGTATTTTACATTCATTTATGGAATTTGAAAAAAGTATGGCAGTCACCATAAAGGGAATCCAGAATGTATCAAGCGAGGTTTCAAGTGCGGCAGAGCAGGTAGCTGCAAGCTCAAATGACCTTGCAGACGGTGCAACCAATCAGGCTGCAGTTGTAGAGGAACTGACAGCGACAGTTGCGGGAGTTTCAGAGCAGGTGGAGCAGAATTCAGAGAGTGCAAAGGAAATCAGTGGAAAAGTGGATGAGCTTGGAGGTGCAATTTGGGAAAGCAATGGAAAGATGCAGGAGATGGTTGCATCTATGCATGAAATAAACGAAGCTTCTAAACAGATTGACCAGATTATATCAACCATTAATGAGATTGCATCACAGACAAACCTGCTTGCATTAAATGCTTCTATTGAGGCAGCAAGAGCAGGGGAGGCAGGAAAAGGCTTTGCGGTTGTGGCAAATCAGGTAAATATGCTTGCCGATCAAAGTGCACAGGCTGCAAAGGAATCAGCTGCGCTTATAGAGACATCTGTGCAAGCTGTTGAAAAAGGCATGAATATTGCAGAGCAGACAGCCTCACAGCTTGAAGAAGTAGCAGAGAACTCTAAGGTGATTACAAAAGAGGTGATTAATATAGCTGATACACTGGAGACCCAGACCAGTGAGATCAAGCAGATTAACGAAGGAATTGAGCAGATCAATGATGTTGTACAGACCAATTCAGCAACATCACAGGAGTGTGCGGCAGCCAGCCAGCAGATGAGCAGCGAGTCTGAAAATCTGAGTGAAATGATAGCGAAATTCAAAATCTCAGACATTGAAGAGTAATATAATAGAAGGTGAAATTTAATAATGGCTTTTGATGCATATAAAATACTTGACGAGCTGAAAACAGGAAGTATGATTGATTTAATTGCACCTTGTATGGATGATTATCTGTATATTATAGATTTGAAGAATGATACACTGAGGATATCACAGTCAGCGGTAGATCGTTTTATGCTTCCTGATAAATTTATAAATGATGCAACAAAGCATCTTCGTACATTGGTTTATGAGAAAGACCGTAAGCTGCTCGAAAACCACAAGCGTAAAATATATGATGGAAAAGAAAAAAGGTACAACGTGCTATGTCGTTTGATTAGCAGGAAGGATTCACCGGTATGGATTAGCTGCCGTGGGGAGGTAATCAATGATGATGAGGGAAAACCGCACTATATTATCGGCTGTATGAATGAGACAGGAACAAGGCAGAGAGCTGACAATATCAGTGGGCTGTTAGGTGAAAAGGAGATGGCGTCATATCTCTATTCACAGCCTAAAGAGAAGCTGTCAGGCTATTTCATTCAGATTGGAATTGACGATTTTGGGATAATCAATAATGTTCATGGACAGATATATGGCAACTACATACTTAAAAGAGTGGCTGAATGCATAGCAGATTGTCTCTCAGGCGGTCAGAAAATATATCATCTTGTTACAGACAAGTATATGCTTGTGGATATGTTGAGCAAATCGCAGGATGAGGTGGTGCAGTTGTTCAAAAGGATAGGTGAAAAAATTGATGAGTTTATAGTTGATGAAAACTATAAATCAATCTTTTCGGTTTCTGCCGGAGTGACAGATATATCAACACTGGCAGAGGGAGCAATAGAGTGCAGGAAAAAGTCGGATTTTTCTTTAAAATGCGCAAAAAAAAGAGGCGGAGGAAGCCTTTATTTCTTCGAGGAAGAGGATTATAAAGCGTCATTGCGCAAAAATACCATCCTGAGTGCGCTTCGTAGCGCAACTGTAAATGATTTTGAAGGCTTTGAGGTATATTACCAGCCTATCTTAGATAGTGCTGATCGAATAATCGGTGCAGAGGCACTTTTACGGTTTTTCATGCATTCGGATGAGGGCGATGAAATGATTTCCCCGGTTGAGTTTATTCCTTTACTGGAGGAGAGCAGGCTCATCATTCCGGTTGGAGAGTTTGTATTGAACGAAGCAGCAAAAATGTGCCGTGAAATGCAGCAGTATATTGCGGATTTCAGGGTAAATATCAATGTATCATATATACAGATTATGCGTGGAAGTATGGCAAATAAAATCCTTACTGCTATCCAGGCAAACAATCTGAGACCTGAATCAATCTGTATCGAAATGACAGAGAGTGGATTTATGGATATGACGCCATGTTTTTGCAGCTTCAGGAAAAAGCTTGATGAGAATAATATCCAGTTTATAATAGATGATTTTGGAACAGGCTATTCAAATCTTCGCTATATCAGTGAGATGAACCCGGACTATGTAAAGATAGATAAGGATTTTACGGCAATGGCAATGCGCAGTGAAAAGGACCATGAGCTGTTCAGAAAGATTATAGAGATGGTTCACAGTGTAAATATAAAAATCTGCATTGAGGGAATTGAGAAGGAAGAGTGGGCTTGCGCAATGAAAGAAATCCATGTAGACTATATGCAGGGATATCTGTATGGCAGACCATGCGAAAAAGGCGTGTTTTTAAACAACTATGTGATATAAGGAATATTTTCCGGGAGTTACAGACAAAAAGAATGCCAATGAAATATTTGAAAGAATATTTAAACGAACAGAAAAGTTAAACATCAAGGCATTGGGCAACAGGAGGCAAATCACATGCAAAATTCCAAAGAAAAAACTCTTTCCCAAAGGATTACAGAGAGAATTATCAAATACATACTGGATGAAAACCTGCAGCCGGGTGATAAGCTTCCGAACGAAACCGTAATGTGTGAACGGCTGAATGTTGGAAGAAGCTCTCTGCGTGAAGCTATGCGAGCACTCTCATCACGTAATGTAATCACCATACGCCAGGGCTCCGGTTCATATGTTTCCTCCACTCCCGGGATAATTGATGATCCTTTCGGTCTGACCTTTGTTGAAGATAAACAAAAGATGATTAAAGATCTGATGGAAATCAGATTTCTAATCGAACCATCCATAGCTGCCATGGCCGCTATCCGTGCAGATGAGACAGATATAAAAAATATCCTTACTGCATGTGAAAATGCCGAAAAATTTCTTCTTGCAGATAAAAATCACACAGAAAAGGATATAGCATTTCATACTGCTATTGCCTTAAGCAGCAAAAATATAGTTGTTCCAAAGCTGGTTCCTATCATCAACAGTTCAATTCCTCTGATCAGTGAGTCTAAAGAATTCACCCTACGGGATGAAATCATCGAAACTCATCGTGAAATTGCAGATGCAATTGCAGCCCACGATGCCGTCCGTGCCCACGATGCGATGTATCTGCATCTGATCTACAACCAAAAGCATATAAAATCCACAAATTAATGACTGTCCGGTTATCACCGGCCACACTGCGATGTGACCGGCAGTACTATATTTTATGGTTCTGGCGCTTGAAATAGTCGCCCAGCAACCTGTTTACGTTATACATCATAAGGCATTTGGGATGTAATGTCAAAACATTGGTAATGATAAAAAGGCCTACAATAGTTACTACAACATAAAGTTAACATATTATTATAAAAGAAAGAAGGATGAAATTATGTATGAAATGAAACCAGAATATTATATCGGAATAGATATGATTGATGAAGAGCACAAGCAGTTATTTAAATATGCAGATGAAGCATATGAACTGCTGCATGACGAGTTTACACCGGATAAATATGATAAGATGGATATCATATTGGAGAAGCTGCGCGACTACACAGTAAAGCACTTTGCTGACGAGGAGCAGTACATGGAATCAATCCATTACAAGAAGATGTTTACACAGAAGGTTCAGCATATGGAATTTGTACAAAAGCTGGATGAGTTCATTGAGCATCACAGTGATGAGGAGATAGATCAGGATGAGCAGATAATGGGAATCCTCAAATATCTCACAGACTGGCTGATAAACCATATCCTGTACGTGGACTGCCAGATACCAAAACCGCAATAAAGTACCTGAGTTTTAGCAAAGAGTAAGGACCGCAGGTCACCGCCTGCCGGGGGCAACGCACACACTCCCCGTAAGCGAATAGCGAAGCGGCTTAGATACTGTAGAAATTATGCCATGAAGCACAGAAACGCTCCTGCATGGACTCAGGGCGAGGAGAATCGCGCCACGGAAGGCGCGTTTCGACGGTTTCGTCAAGCATAGAAAGACTGTAAGCATAATTTCGTACAGAATCTTAGCAGCGCAGCGTAGCTTACGGGGAGTGTGTGCGTTGCCCCCGGCAGGCGGTGACCTGCGGTCCGAATTTTATAGAAAAATATAGCGTAAACAGCATAAGTTTGGTATAATTTGGATATGAAGAATAAGCGAAGATTTGCAATGGTCTCAGTTGCAGTAATCGTAGTAGCACTGCTCCTCGAGGCGGGAATTTTGAAATATGTAAATGACGCAAATGCATATAGGGTATCAAAGGTGCTTCTGGATCGTGTTGTCACTGTGCTCGATAAAAATGACCAGAGTGAGGAGGAGCTTATAGAATCGTTAAAGGACGATTATATAGTCAGGGCAAAGGCAGTGTCATATATCGTAGATGCAAAGCCGCAGGTAGAAAATGATGTGGAGGAACTGCAAAAGATAGCAAAGCTGATGTCGGTAGATGAGATACATCTGTTTGATGAAACCGGTCGTATAACCAGTGGCAGTGTGCCAAAATACTTTGGCTATAGCTTTGATTCGGGGACGCAGATGTCATATTTTAAACCGATGCTCACCGATAAGAGTCTTACGATGTGTCAGGATGTCACACCGAATACCTCAGAGGGCAAGGCGATGATGTATGCCATCACCTGGAATGAGGCAGGTACAATGATGGTACAGGTGGGCTTGAAGCCACAGAGGCTCTTGGATGAATTGAAGCAGAATGAGATTTCCACAGTGGTTTCTGATATGCCTGTATACAATGGCATGGAAATATACGTGGCAGATGCAGATACCGGGCTTATTAAAGGAGCCACAGCTTGTGACAAAATAGGAAAAACCTTTAATAATTTAGGTATTCCGACAGATATTAAGGAAAGTGATAAGCCTACGGTAAGGCAGGTGAGCGTAAACGGTACCGGCTGCAGATGCGTAATCAGAAGAGATGACAAATATATAGTGGCCGTCACCATTGAAAGATCCTTTTATATGACAAACAGCGTAGTGGCGATGCTTTTGGTGGGCATATATCTGATACTCGCATCATGCTGCATGGCGTATATGTTTTCAAAGATTATGAAGGAAAAATATGAGAAAGAAAAGCTGCTGTATACATCAAATACCGATGAGCTTACAGGATGCTTGAACAGACATGCTTATGAGACAGATATCAATAAGCTTGATTTGAAAAAAGAGTGGATATATATATCACTTGATTTAAACAGTTTAAAGCATGTAAACGATACATATGGACATGCTGCGGGTGATGAGATGATTTGCGCAGCCGTAGCATGCATGATGTCAAGCTTTGGTGAGTTTGGCAGGGTGTACAGAATAGGCGGAGATGAGTTTGCTGTGATAATCACACAAAAGCCGGATGAGCTTGATGCAATGAAAAATGAGTTCGACAGCAGCGTAGCAGGATGGAGAGGAAAACTAGTCGATTCCATGACCATCTCATACGGCTGTGTAAGCAGTCTGGAGGAGGACTGGGAGCATGTATACGATATTGCGAAGGAAGCTGACAGGAGAATGTATGCAAGCAAATCACGCTATTACAGTGACAGCGGCATAGACAGGAGAAAATAAATTAAAAAAGATTCCATCATTCCGAATATGGTATTGATGGAATCTTTTCATTTATAGATATAAGTATTCTGTTAGTTATGCTTACCTGACCAGCTTTTCCGCATAATCAAGTGCATCCACGATATTCTCATGGAAATTCTCTTTACCGACAAGCTCGATAAAACCATCCTTTTCCATGACATGCATAGGCTGTTCATTGACATGTGAAAAAATGAGTGTGATATTCTTGCGCTTGGCACGGTTAAAAAGCTCATGGAGCGATTTCATGGCGCTGGCATCAATCGCAGGAACACTTCTCATACGGATGACAACAGCCTTTGTGTGATGATGACTGTTGATATTAAGTATCTGGTCTGCTGCCGCAAAAAACATAGGTCCGCATATCTCAAAAACACTAATAGAGTGTGGGATATCGCGCAGTTTTTCAGCCTCTCCCGGTGTGATATCAGGCGAGTCGGTGTATTTCCATGCTTTGATATCGGCAGTTTCAGCCATACGCTTCATGAAAAGCAGTGCAGCAAGTACAACGCCAATCTCGATAGCCACCACGAGGTCAAAAAATACTGTCAGGAAAAATGTAGCAACGAGCACGATGATATCGCTCTTTGGCGCACTCTTGCACAGGCGGAAAAATGATTCCCAGTCAGCCATATTTGCAGCAACAACAAGCAGAACAGCAGCAAGCGTTGTCATAGGGATGAGCGCAGCAAGAGGCATGAGTACGAGCAGTATTATTGTGAGCGTCACGCAGTGTGTGATTCCTGCTATAGGTGTGCGTCCACCGTTTCGCACGTTTGCAGCAGTTCTTGCAATAGCACCGGTCGCAGGGATTCCACCGAACAGTCCTGAGAAGATATTTCCAAGTCCCTGGCCTATAAGCTCTGCATTTGATTTATGTGTATCTCCAATCATTCCATCGGAAACAACAGCCGAAAGCAGAGACTCAATTGCTGCAAGCACGGCTATGGTAAATGCCGGTGAGAGCATCTGCTGTACGAGCTTCATAGATATAGCCGGTACATGGAATTTTGGAAATGACGAGTTGAGCTGACCATATACACTTCCTATGGTATTTACATCAAGCTTTGCAAAATACACAATTGCCGTTGTGACGATTATTGCAACGAGTGATCCCGGGATTTTGTCGGTCACCTTAGGCCAGATGAGCATGATTGCAACAGCCACCAATCCGATAACTGTTGCGGTTACATTGATAGTGCCTATGTGTTTTCCATAGGCGATTATTTTGTCCAAAAATTCGGATGGTACGGATTTCATCTGAAGTCCGAAGAAATCCTTTAGCTGTCCGACAAAAAGTGTCACAGCGATACCACATGTGAATCCTGTAGTGATTGTGTATGGAATGTATTTAATCAGAGAGCCGAAACGACATATACCCATGATAACAAGTATTATTCCGGCAAGTATTGTTGCCACAATCAGTCCGTCAGTGCCGTATTCGGCAACTATTCCGTATATGATGACTACAAATGCAGCGGTCGGTCCGCCAATCTGCACACGGCTTCCGCCGAAAAATGAGATGAAAAATCCTGCTATTATAGCTGTGTATAGTCCCTGCTCAGGTCCGACACCTGAGGCAATCGCCAGTGCTATAGATAGCGGCAGTGCGATGATGGCTACAATGATTCCGGCTATGATATCCTTTATCAGCTGCGCCTTTGAGTAGCCCTTCATCACATCAAAGAGCTTTGGTCTTAATTCGTTCATTATCTGATTTATCCTTTCGGTAATTATAAAATATTTATTAAAAAAATATAAACGCGCAGTTCAAAATTTTATCACTTTAGTTATGGCTTTTCAAGTGGAAAATAAATAATTAGTGAAACAGCTCTACCACAAATACTGCCACACAGGAAGCCACGGCCACGGTTGTAAGCCCCTTGCCCTTTAATGCAAATATCACAGCCGCGATAAGCCCTGCTGCGGCACCAACCCACCAGTTAGTTGCATAAAACACTGCCGGAATAGTCATGGCAGTTAACACTGCATATGGAATATAGTATAGAAAAGATCGCACGAAGCTGTTGTTGATCTTTTCTTTTATTGCGATAAAAGGAATGACGCGGATCAGATATGTGGAGCCCGCGAGTATGAGTAAATATATAAAAAATACACTGTTTTTCATTATGTAAAATCTCCTTATATGCTTATTATCAAATATTTAATAAATCATTCCTTATCAGTATCATCTGCAACCGGAAAAAGCAGCGAACCTACAACAGCAGCTGCAATAGCTACAACTGTGATAGTGATACCGCTTGAAATCCTTGACAAAACCGGTATGTAGTAAAACATGCAGCTAAGCACAAGTGCAAGCACCACAACAAATACGATCGCCCGTGATTTCTTCATCTCAGGAACCACGATGGCCACGAACATTCCATAAATAGCAAGACTGAGCGCACTCATAAGCCTATCCGGCAATATACTTCCCAGTATAGCACCTATCAGCGTACCGACAGCCCAGCCGATGTATGGAAGAGTTGACAGCCCAGCAAAAAAGCTTCTGCTCACAGAATCCTCCTGGCTTGCCACGGCAAAAATCTCATCGGTCATCATAAATCCGAGTATCCATCTTGAAATTCCGCTAAATCTGGAATCCGCCTTCTGACCAACCGAAATCGACATAAAGGAATATCTTATATTAATAGTAATCTGCGAAATAAGCATCTGGAAATACTGTCCCGGATGCATCATAATTCCGATGCCTGCAAACTGTCCGGCAGATGTGACAGTGGTCATCGAAATGAGCACAGCCTGCCACCAGGATAATCCATATGACACCGCCATAATTCCAAAAGTAAATGAAACTGACAGATATCCGAGCGCAATAGGGATTCCTGCTGTCAGTCCTCTTTTATAGTTTTCCATTCTAAATTCTCCTTAGTATATTACAACAACATGTTATTCTAGCACAAATTTCATGAAAATGCACTTTCAAATTGTTTTTGGAAACTACACCTGTTATGGTGCTGTGTTATTGTTCACATTATAGTGTGACCTAACCTTAAAATTATGATAAAATAATAAGTAGATGGTCAAATGGTATCATCAATACATGTAATTCGATGTATACCTTAGTGAACCGCATGTCATAAAAATTAGAGGAATGGAAAAATGAAAGTTGTAGTAGCGATTGATTCATTTAAAGGAAGCATGACCAGCATGCAGGCCGGGATGGCATGTAAAGAAGGTATATTGGCGGCAATACCGAAAGCAGATGTGGTGGTCAGACCACTTGCAGATGGCGGCGAGGGAACTGTAACCGCTCTGGTAGAGGGCATGAATGGCACATATGAACATGTTGATGTAACAGGTCCCATGGGACAAAAGGTGCGCGCGGTATATGGAATACTTGAAGATAATACTGCTGTTATGGAAATGGCAGAAGCATCAGGAATAACGCTTGTTGATGGTGCTCTTGATCCATGGAAAGCTTCATCCACCGGGGTTGGAGAAATGATTCTTGATGCAACTCGTAAAGGCTGCCGGAATTTTATAATCGGAATAGGTGGAAGCGCAACCACTGAGGGCGGCATAGGAATGCTGTCGGCGCTCGGCTATGAGTTCTATGATGAGGATGACAATATTCTTCCACCGGTATTTGGTTCGCTTGCAAGAGTAAGAAAAATCAAGGCTGATAAAGTGTCGGAAGAATTAAAGCAATGCCATTTTAAAATAGCCTGTGATGTTACGAATCCGTTGTGTGGTGAGCTAGGGTGTGTATACATTTTTGGAAAGCAAAAGGGTGTACAGGAACATGAAAAAGCACAGATGGATAAAATGATGAGACAATATGCAGACTGTGTTGAGAAATTCGCAGGAAAACATTATAGCGATATACCGGGTGCAGGCGCTGCCGGAGGTCTTGGATTTGCGTTTCTATTTGGACTCGAGAATGTGGAGCTTAAGTCCGGAATAGATATAGTGCTAAACGCCATACAGCTTGACAAGGAATTGAAAAATGCCGATATCGTAGTGACCGGAGAGGGAAGACTTGATGGTCAGAGTGCCATGGGAAAAGTGCCTGTCGGAGTAGCAAAAGCAGGCAAAAAAAATGGATGCAAAGTTATTGCACTTGCGGGAAGCGTTACTGATGATGCAAAGGCATGCAATAAAGAAGGTATTGATGCGTTTTTTCCTATTATAAGAGGGGCAACAACGCTTAACGAGGCTATGGATATCAAAAATGCTCAAAAAAATATGAAAAACACTGCAGAACAAGTTTTCAGGCTTATTGACATCAGCTCGCTTATGGAATAATATATGTTAGTAAAACTATCGTTACTGTTTATACTATTTATAATATGTGGCAGTAACAAATCATGCGTGGTGCAGGGCAGGGATGAAAAGCCCTGTATATCATAGAATATTTCAATATAAAAGGAGAAAAGCAATGGCTAAGGAGAAAAAATTAGTAGAGGCCATCACTTCCATGGAGGAAGATTTCACACAATGGTATACAGACGTTGTGAAGAAAGCAGAGTTGATGGATTATTCATCTGTAAAGGGATGCATGATCTTTAAGCCCAATGGTTATGCCATCTGGGAGAATATACAGAAAAATCTCGATGCAATGTTTAAAGAGACAGGTGTAGAGAATGTATACATGCCAATGTTCATTCCGGAGAGCCTGCTCCAGAAGGAAAAGGATCACGTAGAGGGCTTTGCACCTGAGGTTGCATGGGTCACACAGGGCGGACTTGAGACACTTCAGGAGAGACTTGCAGTAAGACCTACATCAGAGACACTTTTCTGCGAGCTTTTCAGCAAAACAGTACAGTCACACAGAGACTTACCAAAGGTTTATAATCAGTGGTGCTCAGTAGTGCGCTGGGAGAAGACAACACGTCCATTCCTCCGCTCATCAGAGTTCTTATGGCAGGAGGGACATACTGTTCATGCAACAGCCGAGGAGGCAGAGGCACGTACAGTACAGATGTTAAACATCTATGCGGATTTCTGTGAGAAATACCTTGCAATCCCTATGGTAAAGGGAAGAAAGACAGACAAGGAGAAGTTCGCCGGAGCAGAGGCTACCTATACAATAGAGGCACTCATGCATGATGGAAAAGCACTCCAGTCAGGAACCTCACACAACTTTGGTGACGGCTTCCCTAAGGCCTTCGGCATCCAGTACACAGACAAGGACAATAAATTACAGTACTGTCATGAGACATCATGGGGCGTTTCAACACGTCTTATCGGAGCAATCATCATGGTTCACGGAGATGACTCAGGACTCGTGCTTCCACCAAAGATTGCACCAACACAGGTTATGGTCATTCCAATCCAGCAGCAGAAGGACGGCGTACTTGACAAGGCATACGACCTCAAGGAAAAGCTCTCAAAGGATTTCCGCGTGAAAATCGATGCAACCGATAAGACACCTGGCTGGAAATTCGCAGCACAGGAGGTTCAGGGAATCTCAACACGTATCGAGATTGGACCAAAGGATATCGAGAAAAACCAGTGCGTTATCGTTCGTCGAGACACAAGAGAGAAAATCGTTGTCTCACTCGATGAGGTCAATGAAAAGCTCGCAGAGGTACTTGAGACAATGCAGAATGACATGCTTGAGAAGGCAAAGGCATTCCTTGCAAGCCATATAAACGATGCACACGACTACAATGAGTTCAAGGCAATCGCAGAGACAAAGCCTGGCTTTATCCGTGCAATGTGGTGTGGAGACGAGGCCTGCGAGAACAAAATCAAAGAGGACACAACTGTTACAAGCCGTTGTATGCCATTTGGTGACCAGGAGCAGATTTCCGACGTATGCGTATGCTGTGGAAAGCCAGCGCACAAGCTAGTATACTGGGGCAAGGCATACTAAAAATTCGCGCCTAAATTCCCGTATATGAATGTTACAAGCCTCGGCGTAGTACCGCTACGCCTGCGTTTGTAATCATCCGTCTACGGAAATTTATTTCGCGAATTAATCATTACTTTTGTATATTATTATGATAAACAGCTCGCCGGAGGGGCGCATTGACGCAGTATACGGCTGTGGCGCATGCTCGATTTACGACGTGTTGTGTGTGAGAGTTAATGCCACCTGCGGCTGAAGCTGGCGCAAAAAATACTCGTTCAAGCGTAAGCGCGTTTGATTTTTTAGCGCCTAATAAGCTCTGCCGCAGGAGGTATTTACTCTCACCAGACTAAGGAGTTATGAGAGCATGTGTCACAGTCGTATGCTGTGGCAATGTGCCTCTCCGGCGAGCGTCATTTAGAATAAAAAGGAGAAAATGCAGATGCGCATAGATTTACCGCAGAATGTCAACTTCATAATAGACAGGCTCTACGAGCATGGCTTCGAGGCATATGCGGTAGGTGGATGCGTGCGTGATAGTCTCCTTGGCAGGACACCGCAGGACTGGGATATCACCACATCTGCAAAGCCTGCGCAGGTCAAAGCGATATTTGACCACACCATAGACACAGGTATCCAGCATGGCACAGTCACGGTCATGCTGGAGCATGTGGGCTATGAGGTCACCACCTATAGGATAGACGGAGAGTACGAGGATGCACGCCATCCAAAGGAGGTCACCTTTACCTCCAATCTGAAGCTCGACTTAGAGAGGCGCGACTTCACAATCAATGCCATGGCATATAATCACAGGGCAGGGCTCGTCGATGAATTTGATGGCATAGCAGATTTAAAAGCACATGTGATCAGATGTGTGGGCTGTGCACACGACAGATTCAGTGAGGATGCACTCAGGATGTTTCGTGCGGTGCGATTTGCAGCCCAGCTTGGCTTTGATATAGAGGCACAGACCAAAGCTGCCATAAAAGAGCTTGCACCTGCCATGTCAAAGGTCAGCGCAGAGCGAATCCAGGTGGAGCTTGTGAAGCTTCTGACATCAGACCATCCGCAGATGATGAGAGATTTGTATGAGCTTGGACTCACAGCGGTGTTCATGCCGGAGTTTGATGTGATGATGCAGACACCTCAGCACAATAAGCACCATATGTACAGTGTCGGCGAGCATACGCTTCATACCTTGGAGCATGTGCGAGCGGACAAAATCCTAAGGCTTACAATGCTGCTTCATGATGTGGCAAAGCCGGTGTGCATTACGACAGACGAGGAAGGCCAGAATCATTTCAAGAAGCATCCTGTTGTGGGAGCTGATATGACAAGAAAGATACTCAGGCGCCTTAAGTTTGATAACAGGACTACAGACTGCTGCTGTAAGCTTGTAAAAGAGCATGATGACCGTCCGGCCATCACGGAGCGCAACGTGAGGCGTGCCATGAGCCGCATAGGGACAGAGCTTTTTCCACTGTTATTTGAGGTGAAAAGAGCCGATACACTCGGACAGAGCATGTATAGGCGCGCAGAAAAGCTTGAATACATCGCAGAATATGAGCGTGTATACAGGAAAATCCTTTCAGACCACCAGTGTGTATCCAAAAAGGAAATGAAAATAAATGGCAGCGACCTGATTAAAATGGGAGTAGAGCCGGGACCGAGGCTTGGCGATATCCTGGACAGGCTTTATGAACAGGTGCTTGATGACCCGTCGCTCAATGAAGCACAAAAACTTAAAGAGCTTGCGAATAAAATAATAACCTCTCTCATATGATTAAAAAGCATCTGAATAGTTATGATGTATTAATCATATGAGGGGGGATTTTTTTGTATAATCAGCCGGAAGTGGCTTTGGAAAATTATGAGCTTACAGTAAGCAGGATAATAAAGGGAAGAGGGGCATATATATGTGATACAGGCATCGGGCAGAAAATGCTCGTGCCGTACAGAGGGCATGAGCAAAGGGCATGCACCCTGCGGGATACGCTGGCATTTATCCAGAGAAACGGCATGGATGTGGAGCAGATATCACAGACAAAGGAGCAGTGTATCATATCGCGAGACAACTGTGAGGCCGCATACATATTAAAGGATTACAGAGCAGGCAGAGAGTGCAGCACGGACAGCATAGATGATATGCGTGGCGGCAGCAGGGCATTGGCGCAGCTGCACAATATACTGGAAAAGTATCCGCTGCCTTCGGATATGGAGGTAGAAAGTCTGCACGAAAAAGCTCAGCGCAAATGTGCGCAGATAGTAAAGCTTAAAAACTACATACTGCGTCACAGCAAGACAAATGCCTTTGAGCATCTGTTTTATGAATGCTATGAGCGATTCTTAGAGCAGGGGCAGAAATCGGCGGAAATATTGTGTGAGCTGGAAAATAGTAAAAAGTCGGTTCCGATATACTGTCACGGAGCCTTCAACCAGCACAATGTCGTGTATACACAGTCCGGAAGATGGCTCCCTGTCAATTTCGAGACCATGCATCCGGGATATCCGGAAACTGATATTGCGGAGTACATGCGCAAGATGCTCGAAAAAAATCACTGGGATACAGCGGTTGCAGATGCAATTCTCGACAGCTATTGCAGCGTAAGAAGTCTTGATGATACATCAATGAGGCTGCTTGGAGCATTGCTTTTGTTTCCTGAAAAATTTTGTAAGCTCTGCAATCACTATAGCAACTCGCGCAAGTCATGGGTATGCGACCGCGATGTGGATAAGCTTGCACAGCTCATACAGCTAAGCGGGGAGCGCGAGGAGTATCTGCATGCCATAGTGTAAACAGTGATGAACATATATAGTAAATTTAATTGAAAAGTAAATGACTATACGATATATTATTATTGTGGAAAACGTTTAAAGCCGGCTATTGGCCATGATTGATGAAATACAAAAGAGAAAAGCATATTATATAAATCAATAAAGGAAATACAGATGAAGAAATTCACAGGATTATTTTGTGTGTTCTGCATGCTTATGCTGTCACTTGCAGCATGTGGAAAAACAGACACTGATGATGGTGTAAAAAAATTCTATAACAGCATGAATGATACGACGGAGGCCGTGGGAGAAAGCACGCAGTCCGGTTTGGAAACTGCTGCGGCGGAAAACGGAAAGTCCGTCAAGAAAAATTCAGATATTCTCATAGTATCGGACATAAACAGTGCCAACGAGACAATCAGGGTATACAATTACTCGACAGGAGTGCAGTATCAGTATTACTATGGACTGACCACCGGCTTTTTCGACAAATATGGCAATCACATGTCAGTTTCGGACATACATCAGGGTGATGTGGTTGACATATCAGGGGCAGATTCAGATGGCAAGGCAAAGCGTATACAAAAATCCGATAAGGTGTGGACAAACGACACAGTAACCAATTTTTCTGTGGATAAGGATAAGAGCGTGCTTGAAATCGGAAGCAGCAGCTACAGGCTGGGTGAGCGCACCATGATATTTTCAGGCTCGGAAGTCATAGATACTGACAGCATCACGGCGCAGGATAAGCTGTCTGTTGTCGGGATTGACAAGGATATAGTGTCAATTTCTGTCACAACAGGGCACGGCACACTGCAGCTTAGCAACACATCGCTGTTTGAGGGCAGCTTTTTGCAGCTCGGAGACAGGATATTTGCGGAAATCACTAAGGATATGTCGCTTGATGTGCCGGAGGGCAGCTATACGCTTGCCGTGGCCAACAACGGCTGGGGAGGCAGCACGGATATTGAGATAAAAAGAGGCGAGACCACAAAGGTCAACTTAAATGATTTAAAGGGTGAGGGACCTAAAAAGAGCAGCATACTTTTCGAGGTTGACGTGCAGGGAGCGAAAATATATGTCGATGGCAAGGAAATAGACTATACGAGCCCTGTTGAGATAACCTACGGAAAGCACACGCTTAAGGTAACAGCTGATGGCTATGACACCTGGACGAGGACACTTTACGTGAACTCAAAGGAGGCCACCATACAGATTACGATAAATGACAATGCGGATAGCACGGGCAGCGATGCATCAGGCAACGGCAACAACAGCACGGCCACCGCACAGACTCCTTCCGAGACAGCCTCAGAGAGGGCAGATGAGAAGGACAATCAAAGTACATCTCAAGGCACCACCGGCAGCTCACAGAGTACAAATTCATCACAGGGAACAGACAGCAAATCCTCTGACAGCTCGGGAAATAGTCTGACAAATAAGGATATATCCGATTATCTTTCTACATTAACCTCTTTATTAAGCTCAAAGTAAGGTTTTAAGAATGGTAAAAGTACATAAAAGCCTAGGAAATAGCGCATTTTCCTTGACAAACCCCATAAAAACAAGTATATATATTCTTGTAGGTAATTTGGGAATACAGCTCGAATTATATAAATTATGAAAATCCAGAGGAGGAATTTTATCATGAACAAAGCAGATTTAGTTGCAGCTATGGCAGAGAAGGCCGGAGTATCAAAGAAGGACGCAGAGGCATCTTTAAAGGCATTCACAGATGTTGTTGCAGAGGAGTTAAAGAAAGGCGAGAAGATCCAGTTAGTTGGATTCGGTACTTTCGAGGTATCTGAGAGAGCAGCAAGAACAGGAAGAAATCCACAGACTGGCGCTGAGATGACAATTGCAGCATCTAAGGCTCCTAAGTTCAAGGCTGGAAAGGCTTTAAAGGATTCTCTTAACTAATAAGTTAGACTATCTGGAGTAGAAGAATGGGTGAAGTCTTTAAGGCTCCACCCATTTTTGGCTATATCCCTTGAATTATATTAATAGTTATGAATTGGTTTATTAAAACCAGACACAGAGGTAACAATGAGATTAGACAAATTTTTGAAGGTATCGCGTCTGATAAAGAGGCGTACCGTGGCAAATGAGGCATGTGACGCAGGACGTGTCACAGTAAACGGCAGACCGGCAAAGGCATCTGTAAATGTCAAGGTCGGAGACATAATAGAGATAGCATTTGGACAAAAAACAGTCAAGGTCAGGGTATTAAATCTCCTTGACACAACAAAGAAGGAAGAAGCAAAAGATCTTTTTGAGTATATATAGGTAATATTTTCATGAATCCCGGCATATATTTACATATGTGATTCCACAGATGGCATGTATATGTGCGGCTGTCTATGGAGCATATTAAAAAATATGTGAGGGACAGGGAATGGAAGAAATATCAGGCACAAAGAGTCATAAGCTTATCTTGAATAATCGCAGAACAGGCAGCTTTACAGGCATTTTGGATGTGCTCTCCTTTGATGTGGGAGAGATACTTTTGGAGACGGAGCTTGGCATGCTTGACCTAAAGGGCAAGGATCTTCACGTAAACAGACTAAACCTTGAGAAGGGAGAAGCCGATATAGAAGGTGAGATAGACATGATTACGTATTCGAAGGTACCGGAGGTGACCGGAAAGAAGGATAAAATGTTTGGCAGGATATTCAGATAAGCACCTAAGGAGGAATAATGAGTAGACGTCGTGCAAAGAGAAGAGGCGGAGCTTTAAGTGTTTCTATCATAGTTATTGCATTTCTTGTGGTTATGGTAGTCCAGGTTGTGCAGCTAAAGCAGAAGGAGGCGGCATATGCCGCACAAAAGGCACAGCTGGAAAAGCAGTACACCAAAGAATCGGAGCGTGCTGATGAGATAGAAAGCATGCAGCAGTATATGCAGAGTGACCAGTACATAGAGGATATAGCAAAGAGCAAGCTGGGGCTTGCGTATGACAATGAAATAATCTTCAAGGAAAAGGACAAATAATTTTTGAAGAGATAGTTGCGCTTTTTCGTCAAAACCTTCATTTTTGACCACATATAATCGTTGAAAAAAGATGGAGGCAAAAAGATGAGGAGTGCAAATTTAAAAAAAGCTGTGTGGGGGCTTATGGCATTTGCATCCACACTGGTGTGTGTGATGGATTGTTATCCGCTGATACCGGCAGTGTACGGAGTTTATTGTCTGAGCAGTGAGCATACGATTATTTTTTACATAGGATTAATTATTGGAATGGGATACTTTATATCGATACCGTCGATATGCAAGTATCTCTTTATTATTGCGGTGATTTGCTTTGGAGTGAGGCTTTTCGTGAGAAAAAGCGCTAAAAACGGATGTCTGATAACAGCCGTTGTAGCAGCCTGTGCCACGGCGGGGATGAATCTGTCGGTAGCATTTCTGGGGAAGCCTGATACGGATGAGCTGGTGCTGGCTGTAGCGGAGAGCCTTGTTGTGTTTTCGATGGCCTTTGCACTGTGCAGGGCATGCGAATACTTAAGGACCTTTGGGCAAAATGAAAACCCGGTCATAGCAAGGCTTCTGCCCGACAGGGAGGAGGCATTTGCCACAGCGGTTTCAGGACTTTCGGGCATTATTTCGACTGCAAATGTCATGGCTGTAAAATGTACGGCAGATAAAATCCCTGATGAGAGTGAGAAAATACAGCTTGAGGTGACAGGCAGGCTTTGCGCATGCTGTGAGGGCTGCAGTGTGTGCTGGACAAGCGGGGCTTCGATTTCAGACGGTATAAAAATGCTTGCTGATGCAGTGCGCAAACGTATGAAAACAGAGGAAATTGTGCAAAACAGATATGTGGAGGGCTGCCCGCACTATACGCGCATGGTGGAGGCCGCTACAGAGGCATTTGCCCGTATTGAGCTAAATGAAGCCTGGTACAGGCGCCTTACGGAAAACAGACGCGTCATAGCCGCACAGCTTGACGCTATGGCAGAGCTTATGGAGGATTGGTGCAGGGCTGAAAAATGCATAGATAAAAAAAGAAGGCTTCGCCTTTCAAGAGTTTATGTATATACGAAAGAGGCCGGTATACAGGTGGAAAATGCCCATATTTATGAGAATGTAAGGCAGCAGATATGTATAAAGGCGGATGTCTGCACCAAGGCAGATGGCGGGATTGAAATTTCAAGGTATGTACAGTCGGTTTCGCGCGCCATGGGAGTGAAGCTTAGGCAGGCGCAGGGGACTGTTTCGATAATCTCCGACGAGAGGACATCTATTGTGCTGTACGAGGAGAATCAGTTCTATGCGCTTTCCGGAGTGGCGACCAAAAAGAAAACAGGCTCTCAGGCAAATGGCGACAGCTGCAGCATGTTTCAGCTGGATGATGGCATGTATCATGTGTGTGTATCCGATGGTATGGGCTCGGGCAAGCAGGCGCAGGCTGAGAGTACTCTGGTGGTGGATTTGCTTGAAAAGCTCTTAGAGGCAGGCTTTAGCAGGGAAAGTGCCCTAAAGCTGATGAACTCTGCCATGGTCATATCAGCGGGCGAGGAGTCCTATTCCACGGTTGATTTTGCCACAATAGACATGTACACAGGTGAGCTTGAGCTGACCAAAACAGGTGCAGCACCGTCATTTATCAAATCAGGGAAAAAAGTAAGTGTTATAGAAAATGAATCACTCCCGGCGGGAGTCGATGCAGCTCAGGAGAGCATACACTCAAAAAATACGCTTCAAAGTGGCGATTTTCTTGTCATGGTGACGGATGGTGTGCTAGAATATCTGCATGTGAAGGACAAGCAGGAGAAGCTTATGGATATCATCGCAGGCGTCAAAGGTGACAATGCCGGCGTGCTGGCGCAGGAAATTCTGGACAGGGTGCTGCTTGACACAGGCGGATACGCCATGGATGATATGACGGTTGTTGCAATAGGAATCTGGGAAAAATAATGATTAGACGGACAAAAGATTATATTTTGGAAAACAAAATGATAAAAAATCACAGCACAGTGCTTGTTGCGCTGTCGGGCGGTGCGGATTCAGTCTGCCTGCTGCTGTTGTTAAATGAGATAAAAAGACAGTGCGCAGATGAGCTGGATTTTGCGCTGGAGGCGGTGCATGTGGAGCATGGCATCAGAGGCGCCCAGAGCAGGGAGGATGCGAGGTTTGCGTCAGACCTCTGCGAGAGGCTTCACATACCGTGCCATGTACACTCTGTTGATGTGCCGCAATATGCAAAAAGCCATGGACTTGGGCTGGAGGAGGCCGCCAGGATATTGCGCTATGAGGCATTTGAAAATGAAGCCACCAGGATATTGCGCTATGAGACATTTGAAGAGGAAGCTGGCAGATATCCTTGCGAACCGGGCTGTGCATCAGACAAAAAGCAGGATAACAGCAGGCAGGTCGTCGTTGCAGTTGCGCACCATATGGAGGACAACGCGGAGACAGTCCTTTTTCAGATGCTGCGCGGAAGCGGAGCGAAGGGACTCGCCGGCATGCATCCGGTTTCCGTGAAGAATGGTGTCACCTATATCAGGCCGCTTTTATCGGCAACACGCGCACAGATAGAGGAATATCTGAGGGAAAAAGGACAGGCTTTTGTCACCGATGCCACAAACACTGACACAGCCTACTCCAGAAATAAGCTGCGCCATGATGTGTTTCCGCTGCTTTTGCAGATTAATGACAGGGCTATAGAGCATATCAATGAGAGTGCAGGACAGCTTGCGGTGATGAATGATTTTTACGAGGAGCAGCTAAAGGAGGCGTGCGACAGCATGGTTTCTAAAAAAGAAGACAGGGTGATACTTGAAATCAGCCGCTTTGAGAGTCTGCATCCGGCATTAAAAAGCGGAGTAGCGCGCGAGTGTATACATTTAGCGTCAGGGCGGCTCAAGGACATCACGAGCACGCATATCGGTGCGCTTGTAAAGCTTGCAGGGCAGCAGTCGGGCAGAAAAATCAATCTGCCGTATGGAATTATTGCGGAAAAATCATTTGGCGAGGTGATACTCTACGCCGGAAAGTGTGACGATGAAAAAGAAGAAATTCACGTTACAGCAAAGGAGCTTGAGGCACTAAGTGCCACGGGAGAGAAAAAAACCATCAGACTTTCGGCAGATGGCTCATATGTCACGCTTTGTATACAGGATTTTAATGGTAAAATGGACGAAATTCCCAAAAAACCATATACGAAATGGTTTGATTATGATAAGATGAAGAAAGGCTTTGAAATCAGAACGAGAAAAGCCGGTGACTATATAATTGTGGATGACGAGGGCCATCACAAGAAGCTGAAGCAGGTGTTTACAGGTGATAAAATCCCTGCACAGCAGAGAGCAGGACTGTGGCTCATAGCCCATGAATCACTGGTGCATGCCATTATCGGATACAGATCCGGCTGCAGCGCACTTGTTACACCACAGACAGGAAAAGTACTTAAGATCACATTTTACGGAGGAGAACAAAATGGATTTTTCAAAAAAATATGATATTTCGGTTTACCTGACAGAGGAGCAGCTCAATAAGCGTATCGCAGAGATTGGAGCGCAAATCACAGAAAAATACAGGGGACAGTCAGTATATCTCATTTGCATACTCAAGGGCTCAATATTCTTTACCACTGAGCTTGCAAAGAGAATTGATTTGCCTATGACTATGGATTTCATGTCGGTATCCAGCTATGGCTCAGGCACAGAGTCATCGGGCGATGTCAAGATTAAAAAGGACCTTGAGCATTCTATCGAGGGAGAGAATGTCATCATCATAGAAGACATCATCGATTCGGGAAATACTCTTAGCAGGCTTTCAAAGCTCCTTGCCAAAAGAAACCCGAAGAGTCTCACAATCTGTACACTTCTGGACAAGCCTGAGCGCCGTGTGGTTGATGATGTAAATGTAGACTACGTGGGCTTTGTGATTCCTGATAAGTTTGTGGTAGGCTATGGCCTTGACTATGATCAGAGGTTCAGAAATCTGCCTTACATCGGCTTCGTCGAGGGCGAAATAAAATAAAAAGGAGAAGTAAATTGAATAAACAAAAAAGCGGTATGCGCGGAATAGGCGTATACATTATCATTGTATTTGCAGTAATCTGCATCTGGTACTGGCTGAGCGCCGGGGCTACATCAAACTCTTACACACAGAGTCAGTTCGAGAAGGATCTTGACAAGAATCAGGTGAAGAGCGTAAAGGTAGTGCAAAACAGGGAGATACCGACAGGAAGTCTGGAGGTGAAGTTCAAGGATGGCACATCAAAGGTGCTTTATGTATCAGATGTAAATAATATCGAAAAGACCATGACAAAAGCAGGGTACACCGACTATACAGTTGCGGATGTTCCGGCTGAGAGCTGGATTATGACACTGCTTCCGTATCTTTTGGTATTCGGAGCCATGTTCATACTCTTTGCAGTGATGAACAACAACGCAGCAGCACAGGGCGGCGGTGGCAAGATGATGAACTTCGGCAAGAACCGTGCGAAGCTCACCACACAGGAGGAAAACCATATCAAGTTTTCCGATGTAGCAGGCTTAAAGGAGGAAAAGGAGGAGATTGCAGAGATAGTTGATTTCCTTCGTGATCCGGGAAAATACACCAGACTTGGAGCAAGAATCCCAAAGGGTGTCCTTCTTGTAGGACCTCCGGGAACAGGTAAGACTCTCCTTGCCAAGGCAGTAGCCGGAGAGGCAGGGGTACCGTTTTTCACCATTTCAGGATCTGATTTCGTGGAGATGTTCGTCGGAGTCGGAGCATCACGAGTGAGAGATTTGTTTGAGGATGCCAAGAAAAATGCGCCTTGTATCGTATTTATCGATGAGATTGATGCAGTAGCCAGACGACGTGGCACAGGAATGGGCGGCGGACACGACGAGCGTGAGCAGACATTGAACCAGATGCTTGTCGAGATGGATGGTTTTGGTGTCAATGAGGGCATTATCGTCATGGCAGCCACAAACCGTGTGGATATACTTGACCCTGCTATCATGCGTCCGGGACGTTTCGACAGAAAGGTTGTAGTAGGCAGACCGGATGTGGGCGGCAGAGAAGAAATTTTAGGTGTCCATGCCAAGAAAAAACCTCTTGCAGAGGATGTAGACTTAAAGCAGATTGCACAGACTACAGCAGGCTTCACAGGTGCAGACCTTGAGAATCTGATGAATGAGGCGGCAATCCGTGCAGCGGGCGAAAACAGAGAATATATCACACAGGATGATATCAGAAAATCCTTCGTCAAGGTTGGTATCGGAGCTGAGAAGAAGAGCCGTATCATCTCTGATAAGGAGAAGCGCATCACAGCCTACCACGAGGCAGGACATGCAATTCTTTTCCATCTGCTTCCGGACGTAGGACCTGTATACACAGTTTCAATCATCCCTACAGGAGCAGGCGCAGCAGGCTACACCATGCCTCTGCCTGAGAAGGATGAGATGTTCAACACAAAGGGTCGTATGCTTCAGGAAATCGTAGTGGATTTAGGCGGCCGTGTCGCAGAGGAGCTTGTATTTGATGATATCACCACAGGTGCATCACAGGATATCAAGCAGGCCACAAAGCTTGCTCGTGAGATGGTTACCAGATACGGTATGTCAGACAATATCGGCCTTATCTGCTATGCAGATGATGAGGAGGAGGTCTTCATCGGACGTGACCTCGCACATGCAAAGAACTACAGCGAGAGCATAGCATCGGCAATCGATGTTGAGGTAAAGCGTATCATCGACGAGTCATACGACAAGGCAAAGAGCATGATAGCAGAGTACAGAGGTGTGCTTGACAGATGTGCAGCACTTCTTCTTGAGAAGGAGAAGATCACAAGAGATGAGTTTGAAGCACTGTTTGATGAGGACAGCAAAACAGAAGTTGGACATAATATTTAAAAAATAGTCATACTTTTGTGCATAATGACTATATGAAAAATATTAAATAAGACTAAAGTACTATACAAATTGCATAAAAACAAACCTTGATTTTTATGCAATTTGTGAACACTTATCGTTATAACCGTGATATTATAATAACCGTAAAAACCCCCCAATACATTATATAGTTTTTGCTATACCCCATAGTAAAAATACCTTCTCCTAAAAGGCAGCCGAACGTAGGCTGTCTTTTTTATTAAAAAATATGCTTGCATAATCACATCTGTTGTGATAAACTATGCAAGTATCGTAATTGAATACATGGGCAGATTCCCGAGTGGCCAAAGGGGACAGACTGTAAATCTGCTGCAACTTGCTTCGATGGTTCGAATCCATCTCTGCCCATTAAAAAACCTCAAGTCGTATGACTTGAGGTTTTTTGCGTTATTTTTTGTGTTATTCCGATATTATCATTTAATCGGCCTGTGCTCCGCTGGCGGTAAGCACAGACTCCCATGCCATCGTATCAGGCCAGCCCTTTGTATCAAAGCCATCGCGGATACATCTGCTGTAGTAGTCGAGCTTGCTTCGTATTGGTGAGCTGTCTGTGAATCTGGCATCATCATAAATGCCGTTAATATGATCATCTATCGCGGTTCCGAATATTTCAGAGCGGTCCTCTGTCGCAAAGGTCATGCCGTAGGAATCAATGAAATACCCTGATATGTGGTTTGATGGATCATCCGGATTGTAGTTTGCGTAGCTGTCATCGTAGGAGAAGCTGTCAGGGTTAAAGCTGTTCCATTTCTCCTCGGAGAACTCGCTTTTGTCATCATAGGTGTGTATGAATGTAAGTCTCTGGTCTATCAGATGGGAAATCTCGTGTCCTACAGTGTAGCTGAAATCCCAGCTGTAGTTGCAGTTTAGAACCATCACATTGTGGTTGTTTATTATATTTACGAATCCGCTTGGCTCGTTTATCATATCTGAGTGGTCTGATGAAATGTCACCGCACAGATAGATTCGCATGCCTCTTATGTCGCCATAACACAGCTGAGTGAAAAAGTCATCAGGGAAACAGCCAAGTATTTCCTCAAGCGCATCCAGAGCAGCGGACAGCTTATCCTTGTTTTTGAACTGATGGATATTGTAGTAATCAATCCTCTTTGGCACCTCAGGCCCGAAATATACGGAAAAGCCGTATTTTTGTTCAAGGGCAGTGACACGCGCGTTTATGGCGGATAAATCGCCCCAGTCATATGACGCGGTGTCAGGCACCAGAGTGACCTCGTCTCCATATGTATTGTAGTCTGAATCCTTCCCGGCTTCGTCCATAGCCTCTTTATTTTCATCGGTACTGTCACCGGTGTCTATGGCAGAATATGGGGATACATATGAGCCATCATCGCGCAAGGCCTGCAGCAGGGTATCACAGTCATTGTATGATGTGATTTTGGCTTTGGTGTCATTCTTGCCCTTGTCGAGTGACCAGATGAGTATTTCAGGGTTGCACTGCGCTGTGTACAAAAGCAGCATCACACAGTTTGCATCAGGCAGATATACCGAGTTGGCAGAGAAATAGGTCTGGGTATCGGCTGCTGCAGAATCAGATGAGCTGTCGTGTGTTTTGCCTGTGCTTCGTGCTGCTGGATTGTATGAAAATGATGAGCTGACACCGGTGGTGGGTGAATACTTATAGTAACTGATGCTGTCGCCTGAGATTAAATCCTGGCAGCGTATGAGCATGTCATTGTCCTTGGCGAGGGCTACATCCACCACATCTGGCAGTGAAAAGAAGCTGTCTTTTCCGTCGGATGCATGATAGTTCCATATATTGTTGGCGGTGTCTGCCTCAATTACAAAGCCCTTTGAGTCGACACATGACATGGAAAAGCTCTGTCCTTCGTAGGTTGAAAGCACTTTATTATCGTCTAGGCTTATATCTGAGACTACATATTTGTAGGTATCGGGCGAGACGCCTGACACCAGAGCATATTTTCCGTCAGATGAGGTAGCAATCTGTGAGACATCATAGTAATTACCGGGATTTGGTACATCGCCGGCATCAGGACCGGATGTATCGCCATTGCCCTCATAGTCCTCAGGGGTATATTTGCAGGTTTTGATTTCTTTTAAATCCTTATCATAGATGGTTGCTTTTTTAGCGGATGAATCGATGAGCCACAATTTATCACCCTTAATCAGATAGTCATCGCAGTTTGTTTTGTCGTGGGCGAGACTAGCGGTTATTTCGTTGGACCAGGGATTGTATACATCAAATGAATACTGGACGGATTGACCATCAGTCTCTATGATGGAATTATTGTAGCTGCCCTGCCCTACCATAAGGATATTATCGCCAAACTGTCTTATGTCATTGTACGGATGCCCTTCAAAGGCGACATTGTGCAGGATGGACAGGTTACTGCTTCCGGTAACGCTTGTGGTGTCATCCCAAAAAGCAGGTGATTTGTGCAGAATAGCCTGCTTTTGTGCGGGGCTCTTGAATAAATAAGAGACATCCGAAAAAGAGCAGGCTGTCAGAGAAATCGCGCTGCATAGCACCAGCGAATATGTAATTAAAATAGTTGCATGTTTGCGTTTGAACAATTTTGCCTCCTTTGAAGGTGGTATATACTGCTATTCGCTTGTGGTGTGTGCAGTGGAAACACGTGCAGTCGATTCCCTTTCAATCAGTCTCGGACGCAGCTGTGTGCGGCTGATTGGAATATGGTGAATGAGCGAATTCAATATAATATATGCACAGCGTCCCAGATCATTACACTCCTGTCTGACAGTGGTAAGAGGCGGGGTGAGGGCTGCAGCAAACTTGACATCGTCAAAGCCGACCACACTTATGTCGTTTGGCACATTGAAGCCGTGCAGCTGGCACTCAGAGATAACACCCTTTGCGATAGCATCACTGCCGCAGAGGATAGCCGTAGCGCCTGCCGCGATAAAATTGGAAACGTAGTACTGTGCAGTTTCCGGAATATAGTAGCCGTGACCCATGAGCTCCGGGTAGATTTCAAGACCGGCATCGCGCATGGAGTTTTCAAAGGCTTCCTGACGCTGATCTGAAACCAGGGAAAAAAGAGAACCGTTGATAAAGGCAATCTTTTTATGACCCAGATTGTGCAGATGCTTTACAGCCATGTCAATGCCCTCGTAGCTGTCGGTGCCTACATAGGCTACATTTGGATTGTTTTCTATATAGTTATCAAACAAAACAGTAGGCATTGTTGTATTTTTGAGCTGCTGCATCCACTCATCGTGCAGGGCAAAGCCTACCAGAAATGCGCCGCAATAGCCATTCTTTAATATATATGTATCATATTTTTCTTCTGCCTGCAGCTGAGGTGTGACAGGGATGATGTCCACGTCCCATTTGTGCTTGAAAGCATTCTGCTTGAAGCCAAGCACTACATCATATCCGAACTCATCGATAGACTCGTAGTTCATATTTTCAATGAACAGAGCCAGCTTGCGGTTTTCTACCTTTCTTGAGCGTTTGGTGCTGTAGCCCATCTCTACAGCAGTATCTAAAACGGTCTGGCGAAGCTCCTCGCTTATATCGCTGGCACCATTTAATCCTTTAGAAACAGTACTGATTGATACACCCAGCCGGGCGGCAATATCCTTAATAGTAGCCATAATAGTAGTCCTTTCTTATGTGATAATTAAATTATACAATTACTATCAGAAATAGGCAATATTTTCTGCAATAATTTTTTCGAAAAATATCTTTGAAATCGTGGTAATAACTACCAAAAAATGAATGTAAATTACGTGAAAAGTGGCAAAAATGAGTTTGGAATCACTAAAACAATTGACAAATACGACAATAGGAAATAAAATAGTCTCAGATACGAAAAAAATAGAAAATTTTTAGGAAAGAGGAATAGAAATTTGGAGGCCAGAGAAAATCTCAGAGGCTCCGGAATACTTCTTTCAATCTCGAGTCTGCCGTCACCATATGGTATAGGTACTCTTGGGAGAGAGGCATACAATTTTGTTGATCTCCTTGGTGATTTGAAACAGAAGTACTGGCAGGTTCTTCCGGTTGGTCCCACCATATTTGGCGATAGTCCATATCAGCCATCATCAGGCTGTGCGGGCAATATCTATTTTATAGATTTAGATAAGCTGGTAGATGAGGGATTGTTAGAGAGGGAAGAAATCCTGGGGTACAACTGGGGCACAGACGAATCAGAAATTGATTATGCAGCATTACATCAGAACAGATACAAGATTTTACAAAAAGCGTTTGAAAGATTTGACACAAATGCACAAGAGTTTCAGGACTTTGTAAAAAAACAGTCGGAGTGGCTTGAGCAATATGCACTGTTTATGACACTGAAAACCGACAATTTATACAAAAATTGGAGCGAGTGGCCAAGCGAGTATAGAAATCTGCAAACGGTTGCGCTTGAAAATTACCAAAAAAAGAATTATAATACAATTACTTTTTGGAAGTTCTGTCAATACAAATTCTTCGAACAATGGGAGGATTTGAAAAATTATGCTAACTCAAAAGGCATCTACATAATAGGTGATATCTCATTTTATGTAGGATATGACAGTGTAGATGTATGGTCAGAGAGACAGCTTTTTATGATGGGCGCAAACGATACACCGGAGTATGTTGCAGCGGCCGGTCCTGATAAGTATTCAGAGAGCGGTCAGGTGTGGGGCAATCCAATGTATGACTGGGATGCCATGAAGGAGGACAGCTTCTCATGGTGGAGAAAGCGGATGCGTGTATGCAGAGAGCTTTTTGATATTGTCAGGATTGATCATTTTGCAGGAATTGTAAAAGCATATGCGGTACCGTACGGACAGGACAAGAGCCTATCCGGCAAATGGTTCAAGGGACCGGGGCGCAGGCTTGTCAATGCGATCAACGAAGAGCTTGAGGGTGTTAATGTAGTGGCTGATGATTATACGTCAGCAAGCCTTTTACCGGGAGTTAAAAAGCTCCTTGCAAAATCGGGCTGGATGGGAACAAAGGTCATGATGTTTGCCTTTGATGGTGATCCGACCAATGAATATCTGCCACACAATTATACTGATTCACATGTAGTTGCATATATTGGCACACATGACAATGAGACGATAGTTGGTTCATTCAGTGACAAGACAGATTATGAGCTTGCTTATCTGTATGAGTATCTGAATATTGAAAATAAATCACAGGTTCCAAACGCTCTTATCAGGGAGCTGTATCACAGCACCGCAGAGCTGGCGATAGTCCAGATGCAGGATATATTAGAGCTTGGAAATGAGGCTAGGATGAATTATCCTTCGACAGTCGGACACAACTGGAGATGGCGCATGACAAGCAAGCCACACAGACTGGACAACGAAAAGATAGCCTGGATTAGAAACATTGCGGTGGTTTACCGCAGATAATTAATTTGATATAAGTTGCACGGCAATTTATATATATACTTTTTTACATTTTATATTCAAAAAGGAGAGGAAGATATGAAGAAGAAAGTATTAGCATCTTTACTTTGCGCATCTATGGTAGCAACAATGTTTGCAGGATGCGGAAGCAGCAATGGAAGCAATGGAACAGAGAAAGCCGACAAGAAGGACGGCGGTAAGGAGACCATTACAGTAATGGGACCTTCAGAGGATTTAGATGATGCAAAGGGTGCTTGGCTCAAGACAGAGTGCGAGGCATTTGCTAAAGCAAATCCTGATTTCAACATCGAGTTCAAGTATGTTACATCATCTGAGAGTGATGCAAAGGACGTTGTTACAAAGGATCCTAAGGCAGCAGCTGATGTTTACATGTTTGCAAACGATCAGATTGAGCAATTAGTTAAGGCTAATGCTCTTGCTAAGTTAGGTGGAGAGACAGCAGATTATGTTAAGACATCTAACTCAGAGGCTATGGCAGCAACTGTTACATATGATGGAGACATCTACGCAGTTCCTTATACATCAAACACATGGTTCATGTACTATGACAAGAGAGTTTTCTCTGAGGATGATGTAAAGAGCCTTGATACAATGCTTACAAAGGGTAAGGTTTCATTCCCATTTGATAACGGCTGGTATCTCAATGCATTCTATGCAGCAAACGGATGTACAATCTTCGGAGACGGAACAGACAAGGCTGCCGGATATGATTTCAGCGGAGATAAGGCAGTAGCAGTTACAAACTACATCGTAGATTTATTTGCAAATTCAAACTTCGTAATGGATAACAATGAAGGATCACTTGGTCTTGCTGGACTTAAGGATGGCTCAGTAAACGCTTACTTCAATGGTAACTGGAACTATGACGCAGTTAAAGAGGCACTTGGTGAGGAGAATGTTGGTGTTGCAGCTCTTCCTACAATCAATATTGGTGGAAAAGACTGCCAGTTAAAGGCATTCTTAGGATCTAAGGCTATCGGTGTTAACCCTAACTGCAAGAACCAGGAAGTAGCAGTTAAGCTTGCAGCATTCCTTGGCAGCGAGGACGCACAGCTTGCTCACTTCAAATTAAGAGGACAGGCTCCTGTAAACACAAACCTTGTATCAAACGAGGAAATCGCAGCAGATCCTGTAGCAGCAGCTATGGCTAAGGTTTCATCTGATTGTTCAGTAGCACAGCCTATCATTGATATGGCAGGTTACTGGGATGCAGCTACACCATTCGGTGATGCTTTCCAGAACGGTGCAGAAGGCCAGATTACAAAGGACAATGCAGCTCAGAAGACAGAGGACTTCAATACTCAGCTTAATGATTCTCTTAAATAATTAAGTAAATCAGATTATGATTCCAAGGTTCCGGGCAGCCGGAATCTTGGAATAAATTAGTTTAAAGGAATGGCATATATAATGCATGCCAGGAGGAAAAGTATGATAGGAGCAAACAAAAAGAAAAAAGTTTCGGAATTTGCTACTCCGTATACTGTTGGCAATGCCCTCACAAAAGGCGGAGCTACAGTTAAGCTATCGGCACTCGTAATGGGTCTTGCCAATATGGCTCATAAGCAGATCATAAAGGGTCTGATTTTTCTTGCTATAGAGATTGCATATATAGCATATATGGTTAACGCTGGTGCTTATTACATTTCCATGCTGCCTTCACTCGGCTGGAGAAAGCAGGAAGAGGTATTTAATGAGCAGAAGCAGATTTATGAATATGTTGAAGGCGACCAGTCAGTATTATTACTGTTATATGGCGTCATAACAATTGCCATCACAGTATTATTTATTTACATGTGGTGCGAGAATTTAAAGAGCGGATATAAGGCAGAATGCCTTTCAAAAGCTGGAAAAGAAATCAATTCTTTTGGCAAAGATGTCAAGGATTTATTTGATAAAAATTTACATAAAACACTTATGTTTCTCCCACTTTTGGGAATATTTGTTTTTACCGTTTTACCATTGCTGTTCATGATTCCAATGGCCTTTACAAACTATTCAGTAAAGGGTGATCATCTGGTATTGTTCGACTGGACAGGCTTTGCCTCATTCGGACAGGTGCTTGGACTTGGTGGTAAGCTTGGTAAGGTATTCTGGAGAGTACTCGGATGGACAATCTGCTGGGCTGTATTTGCAACCTTCCTTTGTAACTTCCTTGGACTCATTCTTGCTATCGTTATCAATCGTAAAGAGACACATTGCAAGGCCTTCTGGCGTACATGCTTTGTTATCTCAATTGCGGTACCACAGTTCGTATCACTCCTTGTAATGAGACAGATGTTCCAGCCACAGGGTGCTATTAATAACCTGCTTTTGGAGTGGGGCTGGATAGATAACCCGCTTCCATTCTGGACCAACACTATGTGGGCAAGAGCTTCTGTTATTCTCATCAACTGCTGGGTAGGTATTCCATATACCATGCTTCAGGTTACAGGTGTATTACAGAATGTGCCTTCAGAGCTTTATGAGGCTGCAAAGATTGATGGTGCAAACGCAGGACAGATCTTCTTTAAGATCACACTCCCATATATCATGTTTATCATGGGACCATACATCATCACACAGTTTACAGGAAATATCAACAACTTCAACGTTATCTACCTGTTATCAGCAGGAAAGCCTACACCTGTCGGAGACAGCGCAGGAAAGACGGACCTTCTGGTTACATGGCTGTACAAGCTGACTATTGATAATCAGGAGTACAATATCGGTGCCGTTATCGGTATCCTCACATTCGTTGTACTTTCTATCGTAGCGCTTGTTACATACAGAAATACAAAATCATACAAGGATGAGGAGGGATTCATGTAATGAGTAGTGTAGCAAAAGCAAAAAGACCTATGTCTGCCGGACGTGCTAAGAAAATAGCAAAGAATTCCCTTGTCCATATCATTCTTGGAATACTTGCTGTAATATGGCTGTTCCCAATTTTTTGGATTATTATGACAAGCTTTAGAGCTGAGAGTGGTGCTTATACAAAGTACTTCTTCCCACATAGCCTTACATTTAGCAACTATACAAGGCTGTTCACAGAGACTACACTGTTGAACTTCCCGAGAGCATTTTTTAATACACTGTTTATTTCAGTGTTCTCATGTATTATTTCAACAGTATTTGTACTTTCTGTTGCATATTGTATGTCACGACTGAGATTCAAGATGCGTAAGCCTTTCATGAACCTGGCTATGATCCTTGGATTGTTCCCGGCTTTCATGTCAATGGTTGCCGTATACTTTATCTTAAAGGCTATCGGACTTACAGAGGGAGGCATGCTTCGTCTTTCGTTGATTCTGATTTACTCAGCAGGATCAGGAACAGGCTTCTATATCGCAAAGGGATTCTTTGATACTGTGCCTAAGTCTCTTACTGAGGCGGCTATCCTTGACGGATGTACACAGTTCCAGGTATTTTACAAGGTTATCCTGCCACTCAGTAAGCCAATCGTAGTATATACAGTACTTACAGCATTCCTTGCTCCATGGCTTGATTTCGTATTTGTAAGGGTTATCGTTGGTCCAAACGACAAGTATTGGACAGTATCTCTTCTCCTTTACAACATGCTTGAGAAAGAGTTTATAAACGGATGGTTCACAAGATGGGCTGCTGCTGCAGTTATTGTATCAATACCTATCTCAATACTTTTCGTTATCATGCAGAGATTCTACGTGGATGGACTTACAGGAGCTGTCAAAGGCTAATTTGGTTTTATTTGGGCCGCTGCACTTTTGTGCGGCGGCTTTTGATTTATATTGGGTTGTGGCAAACTTAGCACTTTCAGGTTGTGGGGTGCCGGGGTGGTACACAGTATATTCCTCAGGAAAATATGAAGTCAGCCACGGGCTTTCTTCGCTGCTTGGATTTGGAGGGATGAGGTGTGTGGCTTGTTTGTGGGGGATAGTACCCCGTGGCAGTTCATATTTTTATTCGGAACACACTGTGTACCCTCCGGCCGGAGGGTAGCGTGTGCTAAGTTTGTTGCTACCTTGTGGAAGATGTGAGAATGTGGTGGTTCTTGCAGATACAAATTTGCTCAGAATTTAGTTTAGAAAATAAGAAAAGGAGTGCGTATGATTAATAATAAAATAGGTGGCCACAATATGGTTGGCAGGGCTATGAATAGATTGGCTGGCAGGCTGACTGCTGTGGCGTTGACGGCAGCTATGGCGGTGTCAATGCTTGCGGGATGCGCTGCGGGTGGAAAGAATACCGAGACGGCTGCAAAGAAGGAGTACAAGCCTTCTGCGATGGAGCAGTTGAATGCGAAAAATGATCCTAATGTGATTCAGGACAATTACAGAACCTGCTATGAGGTGTTCGTATACAGCTTTTTTGACAGTGACGGTGACGGCATTGGGGATTTGAAGGGGCTTACAGAGAAGCTTGACTATATCGAGGGTCTGGGCTGTAATGAAATCTGGATGATGCCTATTATGCCTTCTCCTTCATACCACAAGTATGATATTACGGATTATATGAATATTGACAAGCAGTATGGTACTCTGGATGATTTTGATGCGCTCATTACGGAGTGTCACAAGCGAAACATCAATGTGATTATTGACTTTGTAATAAATCACACATCTAACGAGCATCCGTGGTTTAAGGCAGCTTCTGATTATATCAAGTCGCTTCCTGATGGGGCAGAGCCGGATCCTTCGGAATGTCCTTATGTTGATTACTACAATTTTAGCAAAACCAATGCCGGAGGCTACAATCAGCTGCCGGGTACGAATTGGTATTACGAGTCGCAGTTTGTAGACAGCATGCCTGACCTTAACCTGCAGAGCGAAGCTGTAAGAGGCGAGATTGACAAGGTTACATCCTTCTGGCTTGACCGCGGCGTGGATGGCTTCAGACTGGATGCCGTGCTTTATTACAATAATAATAACCAGACTGAGACTATAGATGACCTCACATGGCTTGTAAACAATGTGAAGAGCAAAAAGGCCGATGCTTATATGGTTGGTGAGGGCTGGACTACATACAGAGAGTATGCGAAGTACTATAAGAGTGGAATTGACAGTATGTTCAACTTTGATTTTTCACAGCAGGATGGATATATTGGAAAGGTGTTAAATGGTACAGCAAATCATGGTGCCAGCACATACGGCAATGCTTTGGTTGATGTGGAAAATGAGATAAAGAAGTATACAGACTCATACATTGATGCACCGTTCTATACAAATCATGATATGGGACGCAGTGCAGGATACTACAACGGAGATAATGCCGAGGAGAAAACCAAGATGGCGCAGGCTATGAATCTTCTTATGCCGGGAAATGCTTTTCTGTATTATGGAGAGGAAATCGGTATGAGAGGCACAGCCAATGATGAGACGAAGCGTCTTGCCATGAGATGGAGCGGGGATTCAAAAGCTAAGGGAATGTGTGTGGGACCTCAGAATGCAGAAGAAACCGAGCAGACATATGATACCCTTGATAAGCAGATGGAGGATCCATACTCTATTTACAACTTTGTGAAGCAGACAATATCAATAAGAAATGCTTTCCCGGAGATAGCACGAGGTACAAATACCTTTGAAAAGGATCTGTCAAATGATAATGTGTGTATATTCACAAGAGAGTACAATGGTGAGAAAGCAGTGCTTATATTTAATCCATCAAAGGATGAAGCAAGTGTGGACGTGTCATCGCTTGGAGTAAATGATGCTGTTGCAATGCTTCAGACTACAAAGAAAGCACCGTCATATAAGGATGGAACGGCAAAGCTGCCAGCGTATTCGGTACTTGTTTTGAAGTAAAATATATTTGATGAGAATAAAAATTTAATAGCTTAAATGGATTTGAAGAAGAAATATGAAAAACCGCCCGGATGGGCGGTTTTTTCAGCTATACCATTTCATGAAGCATATCCACAATCACTTCTCTGCAATGAGCTCCGAGATGCTTTTGTTCCTCTTTGCTGAGTGTTGCAGGATCAATAGGAGCGCCGTATCGGATAACCACATGACTCTTTTTGACCCATGGAAGGTGATCCTCGAATATTTCATTTGTTCCCATGATTGCCATTGGCACTATCTTACATTTGCTCTTTGTGGCAATCTTGAAGGTACCTTCTTTGAAAGGCTGTACCTCTGTCAGGTCATCCTTGTTCTTACAACGTGTGCCCTCAGGAAATACACATATGCTGATGCCGGATTTGACCTGATCTATGGCTGCAAGCACGACCTTTAATCCCTGCTTGATGTCATCGCGGTCCAAAAACAGGCAGTGCAGGCGCTTCATCCAGAGACCGAGCACCGGTATTTTTGTGATGCTCTGCTTTGAGATGTAGCCGGTCAGGCGTGGACATCTGGAGTAGGTGATTATGATGTCAAAGAAACTACGATGATTTCCTATATATAGTACAGCCTCGTCCTTTGGCACATTTTCCTCCCCTATAAATTCAATGTCTGCTCCGCTTAGGAATATGATGACACGGAAAGCCCACTGTACCAGGCGAAGCTGTGCCATATCGGCCCATGCCGGGGCAAATTTGTGTATTATCCACATGGCTCCGAGCACCGGAAGACCGAGCAGCAGATAGAAAAATACGAATATAACGATTAAAACTGAACGCATATTTGACCTCTCTTTTTCATAATATTAATTGTAATGTAACTATTCTAAAGGTGGCTTTGAATAGTTATTGATATTATATCATATCATAAGCGATATGATAAGAAAGAGAGGAAAAAATGTCAGGAAAATTGAGAAAACTTCTGGTGATGGCTGCAGGTGTGCTTGTGATATTGGAAACGACAGTGATTTCGGGCTGCCACGCAAATATTTCAGGCACAGAGAGTGACAGGATGGTTGAGTACACGGTGATCTGCGGGGATGAAATCCCGGAGGAGTTTAAAAAGCAGATAAATGAAAGCAAGGCAAAGGCGATGAAGCTGACGTACAAGGATGATGAATATTTATACATAGCGGAAGGCTTTGGTACAAAGGAGACTGGTGGCTACAGTATTACGGTTAACCAGTTTTATGTGAAGGATAAGGCAATGTATCTTGATACACGCCTGATACCACCGGAAAAGGGCGAGAAGGTCAGTAATCAGGCGAGTTATCCGTACATAGTGATAAAGACGGAATTGAGTGAAATGCCTGTCGTATTTGAGTGAAATTTTCGTAAATTGTGTTAAAAGTTGCGAAAAAACTGACAATCGGTACTAATGCCCTATTGCTATCACTGCGATACTTTGCTATACTAAAGTCACTAGATATTGTGGTGACATATTTATATATTCAAATATATTGATTGATATAATTGTTGATTAATTTGACCTGTTTTATATTTATACAGGGATTGATTTCATATATATGACATCGTCGTTACAATACTGGTAACCATGAGGACTATAGTTATGTGCCAGTGGGCATACCCACAATAAGGAGGCTTAAAATGGAACAGACAGAAATCAGAAAAGTCAGAGCATCGATTCACCAGCAGTGTGGCAACAGGGTAAAGATCCAGCAGGATCTCGGACGCAACAAGGTTGACATCCAGGAGGGTGTTATTCAGCAGGCTTACCCAAGTGTGTTTACGGTTCTGATAGATGATGAGTTTGAGCAGAATCCGCCACAGCTCTTATCTTTCACCTACACCGATGTTATTACAAAGGATATAAGAATGCAGCTTTGCTAGTATCATGAAGTAAATAGGTTACATCTTTATTATAATTATCATGAATTAAATGTTTGCATCTGCATAAAGTTACTCCATCTTGAATATGTATTTTATATACATATTTGAAGTGGGGTATTTTTTATGGAATTAATTACACAAAAAATCAGACAATGCATAGAAAAGGTAAATGATATGTCGCAGGTGGGCTTCGACAGGGACTATGTCATAAAGGACAACAAGCCCGATGTTTCCAAGGTGGTTTGTCAGAACGGACAGGTCAAGGTTGACGAGATAAAAGCGTCCGGCGAGAATATCTGGCTGAGCGGAAGCATTGAGTTTGAAGTGCTGTATACGAGAGATGAGGTCTATGAAGGCGATGAGACGGAGGAAAATATTGCCGGAAACAGGGTGGAGCATATAAAGGATGCAATACCGTTTCAGGAGAAGCTTGTGCTTCAGGGAGTATGCGAGAAGGATACGGTGCGTGTGTATACAGGGCTTGATGAGCTTACGGTGGGAGTTATCAATTCGCGAAAGCTCTCGGTCAGAGGCAGTATAAGCGTGGAGCTTTATGGAGAGAGGGAGGAAAATCTTGAGATTGCACAAGGGATTGATGACAGGGATGTGGAGCAGCTCATGGGACAGATGAAGGTGCTTAAGCTTGACAGTGCTGTCAGGGATATTGTCAGAATCAAAAATGTCGTCACCCTGCCAAAGACCAAGCCGAATATATGTAAGCTCATATCGAGTCTTGTTGATATGAGAAATCTGGAGTATACATACGAGCGTGACCACATCACACTGACAGGTGAGTGCCATGCGTGCATAGTGTATCTGAGTGAAGAGCAGGAAATATGCTGCTTTGAGGTGCAGGAGGGCTTTTCAAATGAAATACGCTGCGAGGGTGATAATGCCGGAAACATAGCCTGGCTTCGCACACAGCCTGCCATGCATCAGGTTGAGGCGGAAAATGATTATGACGGAGAGCTCAGGCAGCTTTCTATTGAGGCAGCGCTTGCGGTAGACGGAAAGGTCTGGAGTGAGGAAACGGTAGAGGTGCTCAATGATATGTACAGCGTATCCTGTCAGGTAAAACCCGCGTTTGAAAATGTGAAGGTATGCAGCCTTCTTATGAAAAATGATACAAAATGCCGTATTTTGGAGCAGCTGTACAGAGAAAACAGCAAAAAGAGGATTTTAAGAATCTGCGGTACAAAGACGCAGGCGGCTATTGCACAGATAAAAAATGCAGACACAGGCATTATTGTGTCGGGTGTATTGCAGGTGAATTGTGTGAATATTGTGGAGGATGATGGCTGTCCGATAGAGATGCATACAGACTCTGTGCCGTTTGAACAGTTTGTTGAGATACCGGGCATGGATGCACACACCTGCTGCGAGGTAAATGTGCAGGTGGATCAGGTGCAGGTCAACCTGCTCGACAACAGCGAATATGAAATCAAGGGTGTTGTCAGCATAAATGCCATCGCCCTGCAGCAAGATGAAGTGTCAGTCATAACATCGGTAGAGCAGGAAAAAATAGCACCTGATACTGAGGCTGAAGCAGCTCTGGTCGGCTATATAGTGCAGAAGGATGATAAAATGTGGGACATTGCAAAAAGATACCGCACCACTGTTGAAAACATAATGGAAATAAATGCTCTGACCTCCGATAGCATCAAACCTGATGACAGACTTATTATAGCGCGCATACCGGTGTGATGTAATTATGAAGCTGTTATTATGAAGCTTGTTGCATATAGTATATAAAAAAATGTGGAAAATTCTGTAAATTTACAAAAAGGTGTGGAAAAAAGGTTTATTTTGTGCGATAATATATCCGAATGTATATTGAACGTAAATTGTGGAAGGTAAGGTCAATCTGACCGTCGTATTACAGGAGGAATAAAATGAATCAGAAATGGACACGTGCTATATGTACTGTGTTAACATCAGCACTCGTTTTTACAGGACCGGCAGTAGAGGGCACTACATTTAGCGGATACATAAACAGTGGACTTGAGAAGGTGTATGCCAAGACACAGAAGCAGAAGGATGCAGAGAAGAAGAAGTCACAGGCTGAGCAGGATCTCAAGGATAAGAAGAATGAGATTAATGGTTTAAAGGATCAGCAGCAGACAACTGCTGATGATATAAAGAACAAATCCGCAAAGCTTGATGAGATTCTTGCAGCACAAAAGAAGCTTCAGTCAGATATCACAAGCAAGCAGGCAGAGATAGAGCAGAATCAGAAGGATCTTGCAGCAGCTCAGGAAAAGCAGCAGGAGCAGTATGACGCCATGAAGAAGCGTATACAGTTCATGTATGAAAACAGCGCTGAGGACAATATCTGGACAGCAATTATTGAGGCAAAGGGTATCACAGATATGCTCAATCGTATAGAGTACGTGTCAGACGTATATGACTCGGATCGTGCTCTTATGGATTCTTATCAGGCAGCAGTTGAGCAGGTGAAGGAGATTGGTACTAAGCTTGACAACGACATGAATGAGCTCACAGCCATGCAGGATGACTATGAGAAGCAGCAGGCAGATGTCGAGGCAGCTATAGTAGCTCTTGAAAACCAGAAGGAGCAGTATGCAAGCCAGATAGCTCAGGCACAGCAGCAGGCAGAGAATTATCAGAATATCATTACGGCACAGGGCAAAATCATTCAGGAGCAGGAAGCTGCGGCCGCAGCTGCAGCCGCAGCCGCTGCCAGAGCGAACAGCTCATCAAGCAGTTCAAGCTATGATGGTGGTGGAGCCGGCAAGGGCGGAAGCATTGCCAGTGACTATGCAGCAGGCGGTGGAAAGAACCCGAGTGCTTCAACAGGAGTTTCAGGAAGCGATGTAGTATCATACGCTATGCAGTTTAAGGGAAACCCATATGTATGGGGTGGAAACAGTCTTACAAACGGTGTAGACTGTTCAGGCTTTGTACATGAGGTATATGCACATTTTGGTATCAGCACACCGAGATATTCACAGGCATTTAAGTCTGTGGGACAGGCTGTATCCTTCGATAATATACAGCCGGGAGACGTAGTGGTATATCCGGGACATGTAGCTATATATGCAGGTGGTGGTGTGATAGTGGAGGCACAGTCCACTAAGGCAGGAATCACAGCAAACAGAAGCGTACAGTGTCATACAATACTTGCTATACGACGTCTTGTGTAGGATGATTATGAGCCGATAAGTATATTTATTATACTTACCGGCTCTTTTTGTGCAACAAACTCATTGCAATAAACGATAGCAATTTTTGCACATAAGGTGTATTATAGAAGCAGACGGCACCAATTCGCACAAAACGAACTAGCAAGCCTGTAAATAAAGAAAAGCAGGAGGAACAAACCATGCAGATGGAACAATTACAAAAAGACATGATTGCAGCAATGAAAGCAAGAGACAAGGTAAGAAAGGATGCTATATCCTCACTTGTATCGGCAGCCAAAAAGGCGGCAATAGATGAGGGCTGCAGAGACAATATACCGGAGGAGCTTGTCAACAAGGTCATCCTGAAGGAAATGAAATCCGTGAAGGAGCAGATTGACACATGCCCTGCCACAAGAACAGATCTGCTTGATGAGTACAATACCAGATATGCAATCTTTGAGGAGTACGCTCCTGCAATGATGTCGGCAGAAGAGGTAGAAAAGGAGCTCACAGAGCAGTTCTCAGATGTAATCGCAACAGGAAACAAAGGACAGATAATGAAGGCAGTCATGCCGCATTTCAAGGGCAAGGCTGACGGAAAGGTTATAAATCAGGTGGTTGCAAAGCTTTGCGCAAAATAAGAAAACACATCACAACAATTATACTTGCAGTGCTGGCTGTCATAGCCGGCGTGTATGCATATAATTATCATGATATGAAGCAGAATATTGTATACAATGAGCATCTGGATGACGTGGCTGTTACAGTGAATGGGAAAGAGCTGACATTGCGCGATATGGCATTTTATGTGGCATATGAGGAGATGAATGTCGAGAAGCAGGCCCTTGTATATGATTCCGATAATCCAAACAAGTATTGGAATATCCACACAAACGGTGAGTTTGTCCGTGTTACAGCGCGTAAAGCAGCTATGTCCATGGCCATTCATGATGAGATATTTTATGAGCTGGCAAAAAAAGAGAGCATTACACTTACTGATGACGAGAAAGAAGCTTTGAAAAATTCCGAGAAGGACTTCTGGTATGATTTGTCTGATATAGATGGCGCAAAGAAGCTTGGAGTCGAAAAAAAGGATATTTATTCGTCCATGGAAAAGTCTGCAATAGCCCGGAAATATCAGGAAATATATGCAGGGCTTGACAATGCCGAGATAACGGATTATGATTTCTCGGGAGGCAGATATAAGAAGCTGCTGGAGAAAAATAACTATAAAATAAAAGAAAAAGTGTGGAAAAGAGTCGATATGGGAAACGTTACTCTTGATCACTAGAAAGAAGATTTTATGTCAACAAAAATTGGAAGAAATGACCCTTGCTGGTGTGGCAGCGGAAAGAAATATAAGACCTGTCATGCAGCATTTGATATGAAGCTTGAAAAGCTTGCTGAGGCACATCATAAGATACCGAGCCATTCAATCATCAAGACACCTGACCAGATAGCGGGAATCAAGGAGAGCGCCAAGATAAATGTCGCAGTGCTCGACTACATAGGAGAGCATATCCACGAGGGTATGAACACCGCAGAGATTGATAAAATAGTCTATGATATGACCACCAGCATGGGAGGCATCCCTGCGCCGCTCAACTATGAGGGTTATCCTTACAGCGTATGTACATCGGTAAATGAGCAGGTTTGTCACGGATTTCCTTCGAAGGACGTCATCTTAAAGGATGGTGACATCATAAATGTAGACTGCTCTACAATTTTAAACGGATATTTTTCAGATTCATCAAGAATGTACTGCATCGGAAATGTAAGCCCGGAGAAGAAAAAGCTCGTTGAAGTCACAAAGGAGTGTGTAGAGCTCGGACTCAAAGAGGTAAAGCCGTGGGGCTTCCTCGGAGATATGGGACAGGCGGTGCACGACCATGCATTTGCAAACGGTTATACAGTAGTGCGTGAAATCGGTGGACACGGAGTGGGACTTGAATTTCACGAGGATCCGTGGGTAGGCTACAACACCAAGCGCGGCACTGACATGGTCATGGCACCCGGCATGATATTTACCATCGAGCCAATGGTCAACATGGGCAAGGCCGATATCTATGTAGATGACAAGAACAACTGGGAAGTATACACCGACGACGGACTACCATCAGCCCAGTGGGAAATCATGGTACTCGTCACAGAGGATGGTCATGAGGTGCTGAGCTGGTAAACCGGTAAGTATTATCAGAGTGCCTTTATGAGCAGACACTATTTCATAGGTGATAACATTATAAAGGGCGTGTGAAAAACGAAGTTTTTTCACACGCCTTTTTGCATAATCCAATACAGAATCTTGTAAGTGAAGCGTTGGCTTCGGGAGAGCATTTCTGCAGCCACGGACATGGTTTATAAACTCATCGTAGATTGCTTCGCATATATAACCCTAACTTACCGGAGAGTATGCTGTGTGTTCCGAAGAAAAATATAAACTGCCACGGCGTTCCATAAAATGTGGATATGATAATTCATAGCAAACTATCAATAAACTATCCGCAAATGATGCCGTGGCTGATTTTATATTTTTCTGAGGAATATACTGCATGCTAGGCCGGTCCTCACAGCCTGAATATGCGAAGCCCCATAAAACGAAGCCCCATAAAGCGTAGCCCCTACAGATTTGTATTCACCCCATTTATGGTCGCATTCTCATTCTCCCTCATAGGAATGACGAGACACTTCTCCCCATTGATGACCTGCGCATGAATCTGTGAAGCCTTCTCCGGCTTTACATGAAGCACCACATCATAGGTCTTAATTTGAGCAGTATAATTATCAATCTCTTCCTGCTTCTCAAGAAGCTGTGAGGTGCGCTCCTCAATCTGACTATTTTTCTCCTGGATAACAGAATCCTTCTCCTCAAGCTGTGCATTTTTCTCGTTGAGCTCGAGAGTTAAATCACCGACCTGGCTCTCAAGAGCAAGCTTTTCCACGCGGATTTCATTAGCTGCAAGAGCCTTTGAATCAATGACATTGGCTGCGATAGGCGGCTTGTCACCGAAGGCCTCGTTGACGGATTTTTCGATGCGTGAAATCTTTTCCTCAGAGACATGGCAGTCACTAAGAACCTTGTTCATAGCCTCGCTGTCGAGAATGAACGGATCGTCGTCATCATCGTGAGTCTCAGCGTAGTCATCAGCCATCTCGGACAGATTCTGCTGGATATCAAGCAGCTTGTCATCCGTGCTCTCGTCCTCGGCACCGAGCACATTTCTGACGATTGAATGGAAAGCCATCTTCTGCTCAGTAGCTGTGCGCTCCACACCGCAGCCGAGACCGTTTGTCATAAACTCAGAGTGAGGCTCCTTGGTATTTTTCGTATAGAAAAGAGTGGAGTGTATGTCTGTGCTCCTATCATTGAAGGCAGGGAATAAAAAGCCTGTCTCAGGTGCACCGACCACCCAGTCCCTTATGCGGGCTCCGATACGCTGCTCCTTTTCCAGATAGCCAAGGCCCGGCTTTGAAAGTGTGACAGGGCAGATGGCGCAGAGCATGTATTTGTACACCTCCTCGGACTCATCCACGTTGATGTTGTCCTTTGTGCGTGTCATGACATCGTAGCTGTCGAGATACAAAAGAATCAGATAGTTTCCGGCCTCGTCGTAGGTGTCGATGACCAGGTCATAGTATGTATCGAGCAGGGTCTCGTCATTAAGCTCGCTGTCGCGAAGCGCCATGAGAATCTGCTGGCGGCCTCCGACCTCTTCCTCCTCAAGCGGAAACTGCAGATTGAGCAGGTTGTTTCCGAGAGTGCCGGAAAGCACCTTGTTTGAAATCTCCAGATATTTGTAGTATTCATCCTCCTCCAGAGTGAGAAATTTGCCACCGAATTTGCAGACCTTTTCATGGTTGCAGTCCACGTAGCAGCCGACCAGACGGGTGAAGGTTGCCTGGTCTTTTTTTAATCTTCGTTTTAGTTCCAATACTTCTTTTTTGTTCATATTATCCTCGCATTATTTTCATACCATTCAAAAATTTCCGTAATCACATTATATGTATGGAATAAATATTTGTCAATTAAGCGGCGCTTTTTGTTACTGTCCGGACGCAAGCTTGACACCACGCTGTCAATCAAGAAAAAAGATGACAGACCAACCACAAAATGCTATAATTTAGGAAATCGACGGATTATGATATAAAGGCTGACACAGAGACATCCACAGGTGTCTCTGTTCTTGGATTGAGGCATAAATGGAGCAGAAAATGACAAACAATCACATTACAATCGGCATTCTCGCACATGTAGATGCGGGAAAGACAACCCTGTCTGAGGCCATGCTTTACAGCACCGGGCAGATTCGCTCACTCGGGCGCGTGGACCATCAGGACGCATATTTGGACAACGATGCGCAGGAGCGTGAGCGTGGAATAACCATTTTTTCAAAGCAGGCAAGGCTTGATATTTCGCGTGGCACAAATGCGGCAGGTACAGCAGATACAGCACGTACAGCAAATGCGGCAGATACAGCTCGTACATGGCATGTAGTCATGCTTGATACACCGGGGCATGTGGATTTTTCGGCAGAGATGGAGCGTACCCTTCAGGTGCTCGACTATGCGGTGCTTGTAATCAGCGCAACTGATGGAGTGCAGGGGCACACGCGCACACTGTGGAGGCTTTTAAAGCACTATAACGTGCCGACATTTATTTTTGTAAACAAGATGGATATGCAGGGCACGGATGCGGAGAAAGTGCAGGCAGAGCTAAAGAGTGAGCTGAGCGATGGCTGCGTGGACTTTTCTTCGCAGGATTTATTTGATGAGCTTGCCATGTGCAGTGAGCCTCTTTTAGATGAGTTTATGGAATCGGGAGAGCTTGCGGATGCGCATATTGCGCAGGCAGTAGCGCAAAGGGAGGTATTCCCATGCTTTTACGGCTCGGCACTTAAGCTTGACAGAGTGGATACGCTGCTTCAGGGGCTTTCGCGGTTTATGTGTGAAAGAAATTACCCTGACGGATTTTCTGCCCGTGTATACAAGATAGGCAGGGACGACAGAGGCAGCAGGCTGACATTTTTAAAGGTTACCGGAGGCTGCCTTAAGGTCAGAGACAAGATAGAGTACAAAGCGCATGGCGGTGACGAGGCAAAAGGCCTTCTGATTGAGAAAATAGATCAGATAAGAAAGTATTCCGGTGAAAAATATGAGATAGCTGATGTGGCAGAGGCAGGCGAGATAGTTGCGGTTACAGGTCTTAGCTCGACATTTCCGGGGCAGGGGCTGGGGGTTGAGCTGCAGTCCAATATGCCAATCCTTGAGCCGGTACTAAACTATAGGATGATTCTGCCTGATGATGTGAATCCGGCGGCATTTATGGAAAAGCTAAAGCAGCTTGAGGAGGAAGACCCACAGCTTTATATAGTGTGGGTGGAGGAGTTTAAGGAAATCCATGTGCAGCTCATGGGACAGGTGCAGATGGAGGTGCTTGTGCGCCTCATAAAGGACAGGTTTGGTGTTGTTGTCACGTTCGGACCGGGCAGCATTGTATATAAGGAAACGATAGCAAGGGCTGTCGAGGGAGTAGGACATTTCGAGCCGCTGCGCCACTATGCAGAGGTGCATCTGCTTTTGTCACCTGCGGAGCGTGGCAGCGGAATCACAGTCACATCCACCTGCAGTGAGGATGTGCTCGACAAAAACTGGCAGCGCCTCATAGCCACACACGTTGAGGAAAAGGAGCACAGGGGTGTGCTCACAGGCTCGGTGCTTACCGATGTGAAGGTCACGATTCTTACAGGAAGAGCACATGTAAAGCACACGGAGGGAGGCGATTTCCGTCAGGCTACATACAGAGCAATCCGACAGGGGCTTAAATCCACAGAGAGCGTGCTGCTGGAGCCGTACTACAGCTTTATCCTACAGGTGCCGATGGAGTATGTCGGCCGCGCAATGACAGATCTGGAGCAGAGATTTGCAAGAGCCGAGGGACCGCAGTTTGCCACAACCGCTGCGAGGGAGATGGCGACAATTACCGGAAAGGCACCGGTTGCGACGATGCAGGATTATGTGAGTCTGGTGCATGCGTATACAAAGGGGCTAGGGCACCTGACACTGGAGCTGTGGGGCTATGATGAGTGTCACAATCCTGCAGAGGTGATTGCGCAGATGCACTATGACAGCGAGGAGGATTTCCGCAATCCGACAGGCTCGGTATTTTGTGCGCACGGCTCAGGCTACGTGGTGCCGTGGGATGAGGTCCCTGAGCATATGCACCTGCCGTATGTATATCACGGAGATGAGTCTGAGGAGGCACTTGCAGCGAGTGCCCGCACGCAGAATGCATTTTCAGCGGAGGATGCGCAGGCGCTTGCTGGAAACCGCCGCAGGACGAGCTTTGAGAAGGCAGTTTCAGGTATGTCATCAGTGGAGCTTGATGCGCAGCTTGCAGATGTTTATGCCAGGGAGTTTGGCATGGGCAAAAACGATATCGCAGAGGACCAGAGGCGCAAATGGTCAGGCAAAAAGAAAAATGAGTATGAAGGTCTAAGTGGTAAACCGCGCACCGTAAAGCATGATAAGCACGGCAATCCGATTTATCCGAAGAAATCCCCGGGCGAAGAGTACCTGATAGTTGACGGATATAATATAATATTTGCATGGGATGATTTAAAAGAGCTCTCGCGCATAAACATTGATTCGGCGAGAGATGCGCTGAAGGATGTTTTATCGGATTACCAGGGCTATAAGGGCTGTCATCTGCTGCTGGTGTTTGATGCGTACAAGGTGAAGGGCAATGCCGGAAAGCGCGAGACCTTTCACAACATAGAGGTCGTGTATACAAAGCAGGACGAGACAGCCGATGCATTTATCGAAAAGACTGTGTTTGGCATACGTGACAGGTACAAGGTAACAGTGGCAACCTCGGACGGACTGGAGCAGCAGACGGTCATGAGCCTGGGGGCACTGCGAATGTCGGCACGCGAGCTTAAGGAGCATATTGATATGACGAAGCGTGCCGGGATGGAGGCATTCATATCAGGATAAGCCGTAAACAGGCAAGATTTTGAGAGACAAGGAGAAAAGGAAATGGTAGTAAACGAAAGCATGTACCAGCTCGGAAGCGTGCGCTCAGCAATCAGAGAGCTTTTCGAGTATGGTAAAAAAAGAGCAGCAATTGTGGGCAAGGAAAATGTATATGATTTCTCAATAGGAAATCCGAGCATACCGGCTCCGCAGATAGTAAACGACACAATAAAGGAGCTTGTGACAGATTATGATTCTGTTGCGCTGCACGGCTACACGTCAGCACAGGGAGACGTGGAAACGAGAGCGGCAATAGCTGAGTTTTTGAACAACACACATGGCACACATTTTAATGCGGACAACCTTTACATGACAATGGGAGCAGCGGCATCGCTGTCAATCTGCTTTCGTGCATTGACAAGTGACGCATATGATGAGTTTATTACCATAGCGCCATATTTCCCGGAGTACAAGGTATTTGTGAATGCAGCAGGAGCAAGGCTTGTAGAGGTGCCTGCAGACACAGAGCATTTTCAGATAGATTTTGAGGCTCTTGAGGAGAGAATCAATGCGCACACCAGAGGTGTCATAATCAATTCACCAAACAACCCATCCGGCACAGTCTATTCTGAGGAGACCATCAAAAAGCTCTCAGACCTCCTTGAGAAAAAGTCTAAGGAGATAGGAAGACCGATATTCATTATCGCAGATGAGCCGTACAGGGAGATAGTCTACGACGGAATCAAGGTACCGTTTGTGACCCAATATTACGACAACACACTGGTATGCTACTCATACAGCAAGTCACTTTCGCTTCCGGGAGAGAGAATAGGATACGTCCTCGTGCCTGATGAGGTGTACGACAAGGCTGAGCTGTATGCAGCAGTCTGTGGTGCGGGAAGAGCACTCGGTTACGTGTGCGCACCAAGCCTGTTCCAGAAGATGATAGTAAAATGCCAGGGGGCAACCGGTGATATCAATGCCTACAAAGAAAACAGAGATCTTCTGTACGAGGGACTCACAAGGATAGGCTATCACTGCTTCAAGCCGGACGGAGCCTTTTATATGTTTGTAAAGGCACTCGAGGATGACAGCAATGCATTCTGCGAGAAGGCAAAGGAGGAGGATGTGCTCATAGTAGCAGCAGACGGCTTCGGCTGTCCGGGTTGGGTGAGAATATCATACTGTGTGGACAGGGAAATGATAAAGCGCTCTATGCCTGCATTTGAAAAGATATACAAAAAATATAATAAATAATAGTTGATTATAACGAATAAAAAATACGCAAATGCCGAAAAATGTCTAAAATTGTACAGTTTTCGGCATTTGTAATGTATACTTTTTACAAAATCCGTGGAAAAGCGCTCCGTGTGACCGTTGTGTGACCAAAGCAGTGTATAATCCTATTCAAGAGGAAAACGTATAAATAAAATATGAGGATAAGAACGCGTGCTTTGGGATAAGGAGCCGGAATATGATAGATTGTCGCAGAGCATACATAGGGACGAAAATGGAATTAAAGCCGGAAGCATTTAAAGGGAAAATGTTTAAGGTAAATGAACGGAAAAATTTTTTTGAAAAAATTAAAAAAGTACTTGCATTATTCGTTTGACCATGATATTATAATACACGGTTCGTTGGTCAAGCGGTTAAGACGCCGCCCTCTCACGGCGGAAACACGGGTTCGATTCCCGTACGGACTGCTAAGTATTTAAAGTCGGTACATTCATGGAAGCATGATGTACCGGCTTTTTCGTTGTATATATTCATATGAGGCAGAGCTATTTATGAGCAGCTGCAGCTACTGTATGTTTTTTGAAGCCGTCAGGCGCTTTTGTGATGCGAAGGGCAACGACAATTATTGCGATGGCAAACAGCAGCTGTATTCCCATGCACATGAAAATAAAGTTAAGCTCCTTGACCGGATGAAAGTCAATATTTTTTACAGCCTGGTTGTACCAGTAGGCAGGCAGGAAGTGAGCGGCCTTTATAATGCCATCACTTAGAAATTCCTCCGGCACAAATATACCGCACAGGAATGCCATACCGAGTGACACGGTGTTCGCAAACATGTTCAGTATCTCAATGTTTGAGGTGATTTTGCTGATTAAAAAGGCAAATGCCAGCGAAACAAGCATGTAGCAGAGCATGTTGAGTGTGAACAGGAAGCCTGAAAACGAAAATGTGCTGCCCTTAAACATGATTGTAGCTGAGACAAAAATTACAGCGCATACCACAAGTCCGGTTAAAATCACACCCAAAAGCAGCTCGCGGTTGTAGTTTGCAAATTTATAGGATGAGCAGGATATTCTCTCCTTGATTTCCTTTTTGGAGAAAACCTGAAGGACAGGAGCTATACCTGCAATCATCATGACAAGGAGCACCCATCCAAGATAACTGAAGCAGTAGTATAGCCCTGAGTGCGAGGCGACACTTTTGCCACTGAGCAGTGAGACAGAAGCCTTCTGGCTTAGCGAGGTGTTTACTGCGGCTAGAGCATCAGCTTCAGAGTAGCCGGAAGCAATGTAGGTATTGTACGTTTTCGTAAAGCTGTTTATGGCAGATTCAAAGGTGGTCGCTGCCTGCGTACCCGGTATGGTCACAACATCAAGACTAAAGCCTTCTTTTATGATGAGAACACAGTTTACGTTTCTGGCAAAAAGCTCATCCTGCATAGTTTCCTTTTTATCATTTTTAATATTTTTTTTGATGCATGTCTTTTTAAGATAATCTGTCAGGGCTTTGCTTTCTGATGATTTGTCATAGTCAAACACTGCAAATTTGGGCTTGGTGGCTTCATAATCACCTTCAGCCTTGTTTGTGCGTGTCGCAGTGAGAACGACCATGACACCTATGAATATGGACAGGTACATAATCATCTGACCTATATGTCTGTTGAGTATTTTGAAATATGATTTAAATACTTGCATATTTTTCCCTCCGAAGCAGTACAAAGGCAATGATTAAAAGAATCACTGATTCTACTGCCATTATTGATATATTTCTGAAAAATCTGTCATAGCTGTCATATACGTTGAGCGAGTAAAAGCAGTCGGATATGAGACAGGCTGGGTTGAGGCGGTTGGCAATCGGAAGCTTGTGCTCGACCATATCCTTTATACCGTTGGCGCATAAATCCGCAAGCACGGAAAGCACCATGCCGATTCCAACAGAGATACCGATTTTGCTGCCCTCTGTAAGCTTGGGAATGGCACCTATTATCACTCCGATTGAAAGTCCGATCATGCAGCCGAAAAACAGCGTCAGGATGATTGCCGGATATTTGTTTCCGAAATCCACACCGAGCAGTGTCATGTAGACTAATGCAATTAGCTCAACAGCAAAATGGATGATTAAGAGTGAGATATACTCTGAAAAGATAAGAGTGTTTTTGCTTGCCGGCACAAGGCTTTTTCGCATGCCGAGAGAGCTTGTATCAGCTAACAGCCTGCAGGTGGAGGTTACGGCTGAAAATGAGGCGAACAGGCAGCTCATCGCAAATACAGCGTAAAAGTAATTGGTGTATTCATCCTGATTTCCCGATGAAAGAGAAAGCTCTTTATACTCTGATGCGGTGTCAGATAGCCCGGCAATTGCAGTCTCAAGCGCAGCCGGATTAGTCTTTGCTATGTTTGTAAATACGTCCTTTTGCTGTTTGTACTGAGTCAGGATGGATTCAAGTATGGTGGCATTGTATGAGTTTTCATCCACTACCAAAGAAGCATCCTCTGTGTAAATAATGCCTGTCACTTTTTTGTCATTTAGAGCTTTTTTGGCTGCTGAGCTATCCATTAGCTTCATGTTTATGAGGTCTGAAAATGAATTTGAGCTATCAGACTTGTCGTCTGATTTACTGACTGAATCAGTATGGTTTACATCGAGAGACTCAAGCACGCTCATCAGAGTGTCATCATTTTCAGATTCAACCACTGCCACATTTATTGTCTTGAACATTTCATCCTTTTCAAACAGATTTCCGAATGCCATATACATAAAGGTGGCGAGCACCAGTGGAAATGCAAGTGTCCAGAACAGTGTGACTTTCATGCGGAACATGCTCAGCATGGTGTATTTTGAGTTGTGAAAAAATAATTTTAGTCCATTCATCAATCCCTAAGCTCCTTTCCGGTAATCTCTAAGAATACGTCGTTAAGCGTCGGAAGCTGCGTGTATACCTGACCGAAGGACAGATTGTTCTGCTCTAAATAATCAAGCACATGGATTATATTGTGGCGTCCGCCACTGAAATAAATCCGAAGCTGTCCGTTTTCAAAGCTGACCTGATATGCATTGTGCAGCTGCTTTAATGAGTCAAGCTGTGCTTCTGACAGGTCTGCGATTTCTACGTTTATTGTCTCTGTATTTTTGATCATGCGTTTTAGCTCGTCCTTTGTGCCGAGTGCGAGAGCCTTGCCCTTGTCCATGATGAGTATGCGGTCACAGAGCTGCTCAACTTCCTCCATGTAGTGTGAGGTGTAGATGATTGTTGCACCATCACGGTTTAGTTTTTTGATGCCCTCCAGAATCTTGTTTCTGCTTTGAGGGTCGACAGCCACGGTCGGTTCATCAAAGAAGATGAGCTTTGGCTTGTGTGCTATGCCACACGCGATGTTGAGACGTCTCAAAAGTCCGCCTGAGAGCTTCTTTGGCAGAAATTTGCTGTAATCCGCTATGTCCACGAAATCCATTGCTTCCTTTACATATTTTTCTCGGAGCTTTTTGTCACTCACGTAAAGACCGCAGAAATAGTCGATATTTTCATATACAGTCAGTTCGTCGTACACGGCCACATTCTGCATGACCACGCCGATTTCGCGTTTGATATCGTAGCTGTTTGAGCGCATTTTTTGTCCGAATACCTTTATATCTCCCTTATCGTATGTGAGCAGGGAGAGTATGCAGTTTATAGTTGTGGTTTTTCCGGAACCGTTTGGACCGAGCAGTCCAAAGATTTCTCCGCTTTTTACAGTCAGGCCGAAATGGTCGAGTGCCACAAGCTCCTTGTAGCGTTTTACAAGGTTGGTTACTTCTATCGCATTTTTGGTTGTATCCATTGAATTGCCTCCATAATGTTGTATTTTTTGTTTACAAGCCTGATATTTGGTTCAATTACAGATTACTATATGGCGTGCCGGAAAGTAAGTGTCAAATGTCACATTCGTATTTATGGTTGGATGAGGCATTGCTGTGTAAAAAATGACATTTGTCATAGTGACGTTTGGTGCAATTTGTTGTAAGCTTATTTTATGGAAATGGAGGCCTTTGATGTATAAGATATGTAGTCAGTTTTTAATAGTTCTATCATGCGTGATGCTTATGGTGGCATCCCTTCAGGTCGATTACGTCATGATAGCGTGCATACTTACAGGAATAATCGTGTGCACATTTATAGACATGCAGGATGTGCCACAGATGAGTCCTGCTAACGAGAGCGAAATGGCAGACCGGGCTTTGGATTTGATTCTTGCGGTTTATATTCTGTCCGGATTATTTTTTGCACCATCATTTTTTATGCTGCCGTATGCAGCGATGGTATTCAGAAAAGAAAAATACACAGTGTCGAGGATGGCTGCAGCCGTAGTGGGGATAGCTGTATCGGTGGACTGTATCTTAAGGATAAAACATATAGCACCCGGGATTTTTTATATCTTAGAGGTTGTACTTCTCATGGCTTTTGCGATACTGCTTTCGTATTTCACAGAGCAGCTTTTGGGGTATCAGATGAAGCTGCACAGCATGAGAGATGCGTCCATGGAGCACGACATGCTTATGGAGCAGATGAATCATCAGCTTATCGAGAAGCAGAATGCGCAGATATACAATGCCACGCTAAAGGAGAGAAACCGTATCGCAAGGGAGATACACGACAACGTGGGTCACATGATTACGCGCTCTATTTTGCAGGTGGGAGCAATCGGTGTGATAAATACCGATGAAAAGCTTAAAGAGCCTATCGCAGACCTGAAGAGTACACTCGATACGGCGATGGACAGCATGAGAAAAAGCGTTCATGATTTGTACGATGAATCGGTCGATTTGCGTCAGGCGCTTGCGAAGCTTAAGCCTACAGACAGTGCATTTGCATTTTCACTCGAATACGACTGTGAGGATGATGTGTCCAGAGATGTCAAGTATGCTTTTATTGCAATTGCAAAGGAAGCGGTAAACAACGCAGTTAAGCACAGTAACGGCGATGAAATCAGGATAATAGTCAGAGAGCATCCCGCCTTTTACCAGCTTGAGATAATGGACAACGGCACATCGGTTGACGAAAGAAGCCTTTCGGGAGAAACAGGAGATGGAATAGGCATAAAAAATATAAAGGAGCGTGTTGCAGCGATAGGAGGAACCATGCGTATAAAGGCAGACGATGGTTTCAGGATATTTGTGACGCTCATGAAGAAGAAAGGAACAGGACATGAAGATAGTAATAATAGATGATGATAATCTCGTATCACTTTCGCTGAATACAATACTGAGCGCACAGGATGACATAGAGGTGTCTGCGGTAGGAGACAGCGGGCAGCAGGCGGTAAAGCTGTACGAGGAGCATATGCCCGATGTGATGCTCATGGATATAAGGATGCAGGGCATGACAGGTCTTGAAGCAGCAGAAAAAATACTCGAAAAATATCCGGATGCCAAAATACTTCTTCTGACCACATTTTCGGATGATGAATACATAGTAAAAGCAATCTCGCTGGGGGCGAAGGGCTATATACTAAAACAGGCCTTTGAGAGTATTGCCCCGGCACTTAGAGCTGTAAACAACGGACAGACAGTGTTTGGAACACAGATAATGGACAGGATACCACACCTGTTCGGAACTAACTGTAAAGCTTCATCAGACACCGGTCAGGCCCGGTTCATTGACGCAATGAAGAGCTATGATATAAGCGGCAAGGAGCTTTCAATCATAGAGCTGGTTGCAGAAGGACTAAACAACAAGGAAATAGCGGATGAGCTGTATCTGAGTGAGGGAACCGTACGAAACTATATCAGTGTTATACTTGAAAAGCTGCAGCTTAGGGACAGGACACAGCTTGCATGCTTTTATTATAAAAGTATGGGCTGAGCAGAAGATAATTTTTCTCAATAAGCAAATCTGACCTTGCAATATACCCTATGGGGGTATATAATGCCCTTGAAGACGGATACCCATAAGGGGTATGGTTAGATATATGCAACAATCGCAACTGTGAAGGTACTGAACAGTTACGAACGAAGAAAGAAGGGAGGCACCCATGGCAGAAAACGAAACCAAATGCTGTTGCTGCAACCGCAAAAAAGAGCGGTCAGAGAAGGAATATAAGGACCTCATCAACAGGCTTAGCCGTATAGAGGGGCAGATCCGTGGAATCAAGCGTATGCTGGATGAGGATTGCTACTGCCCTGACATCATCACACAGGTGGCGGCCGCAAACGCTGCACTCAACAGCTTCAATAAAGTCCTTTTGGCCAATCATATAAAGACGTGTGTGGCAGATGACATAAGAGCAGGCAAGGATGAGACAATAGATGAGCTTTTGAACACACTGCAGAAGCTTATGAAGTAGCATAATAAGAAGGCAGGTATAAAAATGAGTACAATAATCACAATATTAATAATAGCAATAATTGCCGCACTGGTAATTGTGGGCTTAAAGGAGACAATCAAGCATTCAAAGGGCGAGGGCGCCTGCTGTGGCGGTGGAGCCATGAAGGAGGACGAGGAAGCCACAGTGCAGCTTGATGGAGAGATAGTCACGAGAGCAGATGTGCATATAGAAGGAATGCACTGCATGAACTGCAAGAATTCAGTCACACGCTCGCTCCAGAAAATGAGCGGAGTATCTGCAGATGTGGATTTAAAGCATGGAGTGGCACATGTTGAGGCAACCAGAGAGTTAAGCGATGAGGAAATCACATTTGCCATCGAAAGACTGGATTTCAAGGTGACGGGAATTGAGAGACTTTAGAAAAAGGGTTCTCAATAGTTAGATTCGAATAGTAGAAAGAAGGAAATACAGACAGTATGAAGCAATATACAGTTACAGGAATGAGCTGTGCGGCATGCTCTGCCAGAGTGGAAAAGGCTGTCTCTAAGGTTGATGGCGTGACGAGCTGTTCTGTCAGCCTTTTGACCAACTCGATGGGAGTCGAGGGAAGCGCGACAGATGCGCAGATTGTAGAGGCGGTAGAGCAGGCAGGCTATGGAGCGAGTCCCAAAGGCACAGAAACAGAGATAGCAAATGGCAGAGCAAATAACAGCTTAGAGCAGCTAAAGGCAGCGCAGGATGCGCTTGTAGACAAGGAGACACCTAAGCTGCGCAACAGGCTTATAGCATCACTCATATTCTTAGTTGTTCTAATGTATTTTTCAATGGGACATATGATGTGGGGCTGGCCGCTGCCTGAGTTTTTCAATGGAAACCATGTGGCTATGGGGCTTTTGCAGCTTCTGCTTACAGTGGCGGTAATGGTCATAAACCAGAAGTTTTTTATCAGTGGTTTTAAGGGCTTGATCCACGGTGCTCCAAATATGGATACGCTTGTTGCGCTTGGCTCTGCGGCATCGTTTGGATACAGCGTGTATGCACTTTTTGCCATGACAGCTGCGCAGGTGAAGGGCGATATGGATGCGGTCATGTCATATATGCATGAGTTTTATTTTGAATCCGCAGCTATGATTTTGGCACTGATTACTGTAGGAAAAATGCTTGAGGCACACTCAAAGGGCAAAACAACAGACGCTTTAAAGAGCCTTATGCAGCTTGCCCCAAAGACAGCAACAGTGGTAAAGGACGGCGTGGAGCAGGAAATCTCGGTGGATGCTGTGCGAAAGGATGACATCTTTGTAGTCAGACCGGGGGAAAACATCCCGGTGGACGGTGAAATAATAGATGGAACAACCGCTGTCAACGAATCGGCACTCACGGGAGAGAGCATCCCTGTGGATAAACAGAAGGGAGATGCAGTAAGCGCTGCAACAGTGAACCAGTCAGGCTTTATAAAATGCCGCGCAACGAGAGTAGGCGAGGACACCACACTCTCACAGATTATCCAGATGGTGTCTGATGCCGCAGCGACAAAGGCACCTATTGCAAAAATCGCTGACAGGGTATCGGGAGTGTTTGTGCCGGCGGTTATCACAATTGCAGTCATTACAATAATAGCGTGGCTTATAGCCGGTGAGACCGTGGGCTTTGCGCTTGCCAGAGGCATTTCGGTGCTCGTGATAAGCTGCCCGTGTGCACTCGGACTGGCAACTCCAGTTGCGATAATGGTAGGAAACGGCAAGGGAGCAAAGAGCGGTATACTCTTCAAGACAGCGACAAGCCTTGAGGCAACGGGCCGCACACAGATTGTGGCGCTTGATAAGACAGGCACCATCACAAGCGGTGAGCCGAAGGTGACGGATATCGTGCCGGATGAGACATTTTTTGAGGAAAACGGCAATAATGCCGGAAAGCTTCTTGCAATAGCTGCATCAGTCGAGGCAAAGAGTGAGCATCCGCTTGCAAAAGCCATCATGGAGCGCGCAAAAACGGACGAAATCGCTATCGCAGAGGTGACAGATTTTAGCGCTGTTGTGGGAAATGGTCTGACAGCAACACTTGCAGGCAAAATGATAAAAGCAGGAAATCTTGCTTTTGTCAGCAAATTTGTGAAAGTGTCAGATGATATGCGCGCGAAAGCTGTCGAATTTTCAAAGGAAGGAAAAACTCCTCTGTTCTTTGCTGCTGATGACAGGCTGTGCGGTATCATAGCCGTTGCGGATACTATAAAGGAGGACAGTCCGGAAGCTGTCAGACAGCTTAAAAATATGGGCATCAGAGTTGTTATGCTTACCGGTGACAATGAGCAGACTGCCAATGCCATCGGAAAGCAGGCGGGAGTGGATGAAGTAATCGCAGGTGTGCTTCCGGATGGCAAGGAGGCTGTCATAAGAAAGCTTAAAAAGCAGGGCAGGGTAGCCATGGTTGGTGACGGAATCAATGATGCACCTGCGCTCACACGTGCAGATATGGGAATTGCAATCGGCGCGGGAAGCGATGTGGCAATAGATGCCGCGGATGTTGTCCTGATGAAAAGCCGACTGATAGATGTACCGGCAGCAGTGCGGTTGAGCCGTGCTACATTGACCAATATACACGAAAATCTGTTCTGGGCATTTTTCTATAATGTAATAGGTATTCCACTTGCGGCCGGTTTGTGGTATCCTTTATTAGGATGGAAGCTCAATCCGATGTTTGGAGCGGCGGCGATGAGCCTATCGAGCTTCTGCGTTGTTACCAATGCCCTGCGGCTGAATCTGTGCAGGGTGTATGATCCTAAGCATGACAGAAAAGCAAAACCAGATAGAAAAGGCAAAACAGATAAACCAAATGAAAGTGAGGAAAAATCAATGACAAAGACAATGAATATCGAAGGAATGATGTGCTGCCACTGTGAGGCAAGAGTAAAGAAGGCACTCGAGGCACTTGATGCAGTAAGTGAGGCAGCAGTAAGCCATGAGAGCGGAACTGCAGTAGTGACATTAAGCTCTGACATCTCAGATGAGAAATTAAAGGAGACTGTAGAGGCTGAGGACTACAAGGTTACATCCATTCAGTAATCAGTCATACAGTATAGCAATATGAAGAAATATATAGCATTGGTATTGGTAGCAGTGCTGGTGCTTGGGATTTTTACAGGATGCGGTAACAAAGGCAACAAAGAGACGGAGTCGCAGAGTGGTGATAAGGCCACTGAGTCGGTGAACTCTACAGAAAATAATACAGAGGACAGTACGGAAAATAGTACGGAAAATCAGAATGTGGCTGACACAGAGCAGCTCACCACAGAAAACGGACAGGAGAGCTCAGTTCTTGCCTGTCCGTCAGTAAACGGTAAGCTGCATGTGGAGGGCAGCAAGCTCGTTGATCAAAATAGCAACGAGGTGCAGCTTCGCGGAGTCAGCACACACGGTCTTGCGTGGTATCCACAGTATGTGACCAATGATTGCTTTGCTACGCTGAAAAGCTGGGGAGCAAATGTGGTAAGGCTTGCCATGTACACCTACGAAAGCGGCGGCTATTGCACAGACGGTGACAGGCAGCAGCTTGAGACACTTGTGCAAAACGGCGTGCAGTACGCACTCAACAATGACATGTATGTCATCATAGACTGGCATGTGCTAAACGATGGCAATCCAAACCGCTACAGCGATGTGGCAAAGACATTTTTTACAAAAATGGCACAGCAGTATGCCTCTTACAACAACGTGATTTACGAGATTTGTAATGAGCCGTGCAACGTTGCGACCTGGGGAGATGTGAAGTTTTATGTCAGCGAGGTCATTCCGTCAATCAGAAGCTACGACAAGGATGCAGTCATACTGATAGGCACACCTAACTGGAGCCAGGATGTGGATGAGGCAGTCAAGGACCCTGTCACAGGCTATGACAATATCATGTACACACTGCATTTTTATGCTGCAACCCACAAGGAGGACCTGCAGAACAAGCTAAAATCGGCGGCAGACGCCGGACTTCCGATATTTGTATCGGAGTTTGGCATCTGCAGCGCCGACGGAAACGGTCAGGTGGACATAGATTCCGCAAACAACTGGATCAGCCTGCTCGACAGCTACGGCATCAGCTATGTGTGCTGGAATCTGTCCAATAAGGATGAAAAATCAGCGCTTCTAACACCTGCCTGCGATAAGACAAGCGGTTTTACCTATGAGGATCTAAGCGATGAGGGCAAGTGGATGTACGGCGTGCTCACGAGTCATGTGACACCGTAAACACCCGGAATATAAAAACATTCGGAGGTAATCGGCTGTACGTCAAGCGGCGCGCCTGCTAATGCCGGGATAGAAGCCAATATGCGCTCAGCCGGCATGCACATGAGGCAGATGCAGATACTTCTCCCTGGTGGCCAGTCCACCGCGGATATGGCGCTCTGACTTGTTGATATCGAGAATGTGACGCGCTTTTGCGGCAAGCTCCGGGTCTATGCGAAGCAGCCTGTCAGCATCCGTGATATCCTTGTGCACAGTGGATTTGCTGATGCAAAACTGCTTTGCGGCCTGGCGCACCGTGGCGTTGTTTTCAACTATGTAGTTGGCGATTTCCACCGCCCTTGTCTCAATATATGATTTCAAAAAATACTCCTGCATATTCTGTTGTTACAGTTTATGCAGGAGTATTTTTAATATTACACACAGCTTGTAAATCTATTTTAGTTTTTTGTTAATATAAGAAAACATGCTTAACCATGATAATGATACATATTAAGCGTATGCAGATGCAATGAGCTCAATGCATTTGTCATATCCAAGCACAGAGCTGTTTAGCACCAGGTCATAATTTTTTCTGCTGCCCCACTCCTTGTCGGTGAAGTAGCGGTAATTTACCGAGCGCTTCTTATCGACATCCTTAAGCAGCTTTTTGACCTCGTCATCGCTCTTATGGTAGAGCTTTTTTATTCTTGCAGCCTTCTCAGGCTTATTTCCCTCAATAAAAACATTCAGCACATCATCCCTGTCAGAAAGAATGTAATCTGCGCAACGTCCTACAATGACGCATGGCTCTTTTTGCGCAATATCCTTGATGAGCTTCTGCTGGATATTAAAAATCTGGTCGGAAAGAGAAACTCCTGTGATGTCGCGCCCCACAAATGCATATGAAAAAATACTTCCGGCAGGCGCATATTCGCCCTGGTTTGCGACAATCTGCTCAGAGATACCGAGCTCCTTTGCCACATGCTCAATTATTTTTTTATCGTAAAACTCAATGCCGCATTTTTGAGCAAGCTGCTCGCCGATAAAGCGACCGCCACTGCCAAACTCGCGGCTAATAGTGATTATTTTAAAACTCATGATGAAACCTCCCAGCCTATAAAAGTGTTTATAATTCATTATAACGTAATTGCACACAAAATCAAAACAGAAATTTAACAAAATCGCTTGCAGATAAGCACTCCGTAATCTATAATGACATAAGAATACATGTTGCTTTTATGTAATCAATGAGACAGCAGCATGGCGAATAAACGTTTAGGAGGAAAACATGGATCAGGAAAAGGTCATAGTCATAGACTTTGGTGGTCAGTACAATCAGCTTGTTGCGCGCCGTGTCCGCGAGTGCAACGTGTACTGTGAGATTTACTCATACAGGATAGACATTGAGAAAATCAAAGAAATGAATCCAAAGGGCATTATCCTTACAGGAGGCCCAAACAGCTGTTATGAAGATGATTCACCATCATACCAGAAAGAGCTGTTTGAGCTGGGAATACCGGTGCTTGGTATCTGCTACGGTGCACAGCTTATGATGCATAAATTAGGCGGAAAGGTAATCACACCGGAGGTTGGAGAGTATGGAAAGACAGAAATCACATATTCTGCAAACGGCGTGATGTTCAAGGATCTGCCATCAGAATCAGTATGCTGGATGAGTCATTTCGACAGAATTGCAGAGGCAGCACCGGGCTTTGAGGTAGTTGCGCACACTGCAGACTGTCCAATAGCCGCAACACAGAATGTCGAGAAGAAATTATATGCAGTACAGTTCCATCCGGAGGTGCTCCACACCAAGAACGGAACACAGATGATTTACAATTTCGTCCGTGGCGTATGTGGATGTGCAGGCACATGGAAGATGGATTCATTCGTTAAAAACACAATCGAGGAAATCAGAGAGCAGGTTGGTGACGGCAAAGTGCTCCTTGCACTTTCAGGCGGAGTAGACTCATCAGTGCTCGCAGCACTCCTTGCCAAGGCAATCGGCAAGCAGCTCACCTGCGTATTCGTAGACCACGGACTCCTCCGCAAGAACGAGGGAGATGAGGTAGAGGGCGTATTCGGCAAGGGCGGATCGTTCGACATCAACTTTGTCCGCGTCAACGCACAGGAGCGCTACTACAGCAAGCTTGCAGGCGTCACAGAGCCTGAGCGCAAGCGTAAAATCATCGGTGAGGAATTCATCCGTGTATTCGAGGAAGAAGCCAAGAAAATCGGAAAGGTTGATTTCCTTGCACAGGGAACCATCTATCCGGACGTAGTGGAGAGTGGACTCGGCGGAGAATCCGCAGTCATCAAATCACACCACAACGTAGGAGGTCTCCCGGAGCATGTCGATTTCAAGGACATCGTGGAGCCACTCAGAAACCTCTTCAAGGACGAGGTCCGCAAGGTCGGACTGGAGCTCGGATTACCTGACTATCTCGTATTCCGTCAGCCATTCCCAGGCCCGGGCCTGGGAATCCGTATCATCGGCGAAGTCACAGCTGAAAAGGTACGCATCGTCCAGGATGCAGACTGGATTTACAGAAGCGAAGTGGAAAAAGCAGCAAAAGAGTACAAAGAGGCAAGCGGCGAGGAGCCGGCATGGATGCCAAACCAGTACTTTGCAGCTCTCACCAACATGCGTTCAGTAGGTGTCATGGGTGATGAGAGAACATATGATTATGCCGTTGCAGTCCGTGCAGTCCGTACCGTGGACTTCATGACAGCCGAAGCAGCCGAGATACCGTTTGAGGTGCTTCAGACAGTGATGAGCAGAATTATAAATGAGGTAAAGGGAGTCAATAGAGTATTCTATGATTTGACCAGTAAGCCACCGGGAACTATTGAGTTTGAATAACACAAATGAGCCAAGAAACGTTGAATTTACGGCGTTTCTTGGCTCGTTTTTTGTTGCGTGACAATAGAATGACAATAATTTTGGGAAAACTGAATGAATAATTATATAAATTTGTCGGATAAAGCGGTTATTGATTTATTTATATTTTTGAGGGCTGATAATTCATCTCTTATTTGCGGTTCCATAGTTAATAAATTACCAATAAAGTCAATATCAATTGAATACTTTTCTGTTATTAGTTTTCCACAGGTTTCGTAAGAAATTTCTATATCAAAAACTTTATCCGGATATGTACTGAAATCAAATCCCGAACTTATGTGTTGCTGTGGTGCAAGAAATACATTTTTTAAATTAGTTATTTTGAATTCGTCCATATTAGATTGTCCTGCTTTACTCCAATCTAAATCAGGAGTTATTTTTAATGATATTAATTTTGCAGGGGAGTTACCGAAATTCTTTATAATCAGAGAATGAAACGCACTTACGTCATTCTTAGATATGTAAAAAACAAGATTTCCTCTGTTTTGCTCAAAATACTGATTTTTTTGTTCGGCAAGCTGTTTTTTCATTTCTTTTAAATTCTGATATGTATAGTATATTGCAACTACAGAGCCAATAAATGTTGCAAGGCTTAATAATAAACCTATAAATTGAAATAACGTTGAATGCCATTCTGCTGATGTCATTGGAAAAAGACCTCCTTCTCAAATTTGTATTATCAAAATTTTTATTCAGTTGGTTCAATCGTATCTGTATCTACATCTATAATTTCTTCAGCGTCGTTAGTGTTTTTATCATTCAGAATGCTGAAGTCTTCTTTAATAAACATCTTGTATGCACGATTTGCAATCGTTTTTGTTTCCATTAAATCAAATCCACCACCGATGACACCACCAACAACAGGTACTAACTTAGCAATGTTGATGATACCCTTTTCACCAAATTTCGTTAGGAATCTAAATCCTACTTTTTGATTGATTTTGGTTAATACAGTACCAGGTATTTTTTTGATCATAGATGTAGTAAATTTTGTTCCAAATTTTATGCCAGCTTGTTTTACAATTTGGTCAATAGATATACCCGCTAAACAAGCGTAAACCAAAGTTTGTACCTGATCACTATTAGTGTCGTAGCCACCCATGTAAGCAAGACAAGCAATCATTCGCATTTGAACATACATTACACTACTTACATTTGCCGGTATAGCAACGGGTAAGGTAATTAAGCCTCCTAATCCAGTTATAAAGCCAGAAGTTGTACACTTGGCAATTTGATAGTTTACAAATTGCTTTGCAGCTTTTTCTGTCGAATCGTTTTTAGAAATATAATCATTTGCTAAAGCGTCAATAGGTAAACTTACTTTTGGAATACCATTGATAGATTTTTCGTACAAACTATCTAATAATTCCATAATTTGATTTTGGTTCATTTCCATATATTTGTAGCTCCTTTATTTTTTTAATAGGTGATGTTAATCTCGCGAAAACTATTCTTTCTTCGGTTTTCGCTTTCTCTTCACATAAGAGAAATCCGGAAACAAGTCTTTCAATGCTTCTGCAACTTCTTCATTTTCAATCATATCCTGAACCATCATTTGGTCATCATCTGCTAAATCAAGAGATACCGAGTAAGATGCATCACTATCTATCGGATTTGCAGGGAAGCGGATTTCTTTCTTGTAATAATCGCTTTCGGTGATTTCTCCGTCATCAAGTTTATCTCTTAGTCTTGCCCAATACTCAACCATCTTTTTGAATGAATCTAAATCTTCCTGCGGACGATATCCGGCACTAGGAAGTCGTTCTTCAAATTTTAATACTACTTCGCCATCTTTTATGGTAGGTCGCAATCCATATGCCCATTCCATATCAAATAACACATGGAGTGCACTGAAGATGTTTGCCACATCCGGATCTGACAATGCAAAGAAGCTGACATTAAGATGGTTTGCAATATTAAGCAAAGTTGCCTCGTCTGGATAACGGTTTCCTAATTCGTAGTTACGGATGGTGGACTCATTAAGTCCACATCGCTCAGCCAATTCCTTTTGTGTAAGTTCGGCTGCGATTCGGAAGTTTCTGATTAAAACGCCTACTCGGCTGGTAAATTTTTCGCCCATTACAAAAGCTCCTTCTTTTTAAAACTATATACAGTATATCACTAACAGTGCAAAAATGAAATGTTTTTTGGCAAAAAGTATTGACAGTACAAAAACGAACTGCTATTATAAAACACAACACAACCGTTCAAAAATGAACTGAATAATAAAAGTGCAACGGAGAGGAGGAAACAGCTTATGACGAACAAACGATTTATTACAGCAAAAGATGTAGTGGAAGAGCTTGGAGTCTCGACATCATATGCATATAAGCTCATACGCGAATTAAACGCAGAGCGAGCGGCAGATGGATTTGTGACAATCAAGGGACGAGTCAGCAGACAGTATTTTGATGAGCGAATCTATGGAACAACAGATAAGAAAGAGGTGATTTGATGGCGGTTATCAAAAACCAAAAGACCGGAATGTGGGAGGTCAGGACTTATTACAAGGACTGGACCGGCACACGAAGGCAAAAGACCAAGAGGGGCTTCGCTAAGAAGAGTGAGGCCCAGGAATGGGAACGTGCTTTTAAGCTGAAGGATGAAATGAATATCAATATGAAATTCAAGGATTTCGCGGAATTGTACCTTTCGGATATTCAGCCACGAATTAAGTACAACTCGTTTCTGACAAAGAAGCACATTATTGAAACAAAGATTTTGCCATACTTTGGGCACAGGAAGTTGAATGAGATTCGTCCGGCGGATGTGATTCAATGGCAGAATGAGATTATGAAACTCAAAAAGGACAACGGAGAAGCATATTCGCCGACGTATTTAAAAACCATACACAATCAGTTGAGTGCTATCTTAAATCATGCAGTTAATATGTATGATTTGAAGGATAATGTGGCTCGAAAAGCCGGTTCTATGGGGAAAGAAGAGTCGAAGGAGATTATGTTTTGGACGCAGGAGGAGTATCAGGCATTTATTGAGCAGGTGGCGGACAAGCCAATCTCATATTATGCATTTGAAATTCTGTATTGGACAGGAATTCGTGAAGGAGAACTGCTGGCACTGACACCTAACGATTTTGATTTTACGAAGAAAACACTTCGCATCAATAAATCGTATCAAAGGCTGGAGGGGAAGGATGTAATTACAGATCCGAAGACACCGAAGAGTAATCGAGTGATTGTTATGCCGGATTTTCTTGCTCTTGAAATTGAAGATTTTATCAGTAGATTGGATGGCATTAGAAATGATGATAGGATTTTCACCATTTCAAAAAGTTATTTGCATCACGAGATGGACAGAGGCGCAAAGCTGGCAGGAGTTAAGAGAATCAAGATTCATGGACTCAGGCATTCACACATTTCACTGCTGATTCATATGGGATATTCGGCACTTGCAATTGCCGAAAGAGTAGGACATGAGGCAGTGGATATCACTTATCATTATGCACATTTATTTCCAACGGTACAGTCAGATATGGCTGTGCATCTGGATTCAGAAAGGGAGGAACTTATCAATGTCAGAAAAAAATAGAGATGCAAAAAACAGATGGAGAACGGTGACAGTGGCATTTCGCTTGTCACCGGAAGAAAATGAGGAACTTACTACCCGTGTAAAAATGTGCGGATGCAGGACGAGACAGGAGTATATCATCCAAAGCATTCTGTATCAGAAGGTTGTGGCTATAGGCAATCCGCTAATGCTGGTATCATTTCGGCAGAATCTGCAGCATATTGAAGCGGAACTGGAACGGTTACAAAAAGCGGACGAGATGGATTCGGAGCTACTGACACCAATACGGACAATGCTGGAGATATTGGAGGCGTTTCGCGAAACGCCTCGTACTCTGGCAGGTATGGAGAGGCTGACAGTTAGTGATGAAGATTAAAAATGTGTTGAATATCGAAAGGAAGCGATTGCCATGGGACAGCAAACATTATTTGAAAAAATAGGAGTTCAGTATGAGGAAAGAGACGGATTGTTTTATCCGTTAATTGCATTAGATATTAAGGAAGATGGTGCAAATGTTGGAAAATACGGACGCATGTGGATGCAATATTTGAAGTCAAAATATCCACAGAGGTACCGAAGTCTGTTGCGATTCGGGGAACTGAACCAAAAAGCAGCAGAGGTAAATGAAGTGGCTTATGAATTGCTTGAGGATATTGAAACAGAATGGCTGCAAAAGCATAAGCCGAAGAATAAAAATTCTTTTACAGAAATGTATAGGCTGAGAATGGAAGCAAGGCTGATAGCAGAGGAAGTTGTATTACATGATGTGGTGAATTGCTTTCACTAGATGTAAAGAATGGCACGATACATAGCTCATTTATTCCTGTCAGAGTATAGAGATGTTCTTGTGTGCTTTGGCAGGATAGAGGCAAGTTGTAGAATTCAAATGAAGTGGAGCTGCTGGTGGTAAACAATATGTCGCGTATCCGCGACTATAGCTCCCGGCAGGGCGCAAAACCCGCTTGCGGGTCTGCATTTTTGATACCGCAGGTGTCAAAAGTGCTTTTGCGTTACTTTTGACAAAAGTAACAAAACCTTCCCTGGGAAATTTGCTGATATGTGCCGTATCCGGCACAATTACGGATAAGAAGGAGGTGTACGCATACATAGGAAAAGGAGGTTGATTTCAGATGGAAAGAACGATTAGTTTTATGAATGGGGAAGGTTCACTTGGTCACAATACAAGAGCATTTATTGCGGCAAATGTGGATGCTGATAGAACAAAAAATAATATCACTCTTGTGCATGAAGATTTGAAAACGGTATATCACAAATTGTTTGATGATTCCCTTAAAAAGTATAATGCCAAGCAGAAACGCAAAGACAGGCAGATTAAGAATTATTATGACAAGATTTCAAGAAGCAAGCAGGAGAAACTTTTTTATGAAGTCATTGTGCAGATAGGGAACAGAGACGATACCGGAGTAGGAAGTGCTGCGTCTGATATTGCGGTAAAGGTACTGACAGATTATGTGGAGCTATTTATCCGTAGAAATCCACAGCTATATGTATTTGGGGTTTATATCCATATGGATGAAGAGACGCCACATGTGTATATAGATTTTGTACCATTTTCAACAGATAACAAGAGAGGGTTAGAAACAAAGAATTCTCTGAAGGGTGCACTTGCATCCAGAGGCTTTGAAAGTGAGGGTAAGGGTAATACTGAATGGCAGCAGTGGTCGGAGGCAGAGAAAGAAGATATTGCCATGATAATGCAGAAATATGGTATCGGTTGGAAGAAGCTGGATACGCATAAGCTGCATTTATCGGTGCTGGACTATAAAAAGCAGGAACGTAGTCGCGAAGTCAAAGAGCTGGAGCAGGAACTTGAAGATATCGGCGTTGTAATTGAATTAAAAGAAGAACGAGAAGCTCGATTGGGCGATGAGATTCATAAACAACAAATACGGCTGAAAACAGAACGAGAGGAAGCAGAAAAGACCTTAGCGATAGTAACATCCTTGAAAGATAGAATCATGGATGAAGGGATTGCACAAGAAAAATATAATAAGGCTTTGGCTGCCGATAGTCAGGAATTGGAAGATATTATTACAGATAAAAAGAAACAGTTGGCAGATGTGCAGGTGGCACTTAATAAGGCTTTTGCAGTATTTGAGAACGCAAATGAAAAACTGGCTCAAGCAGAGAAAGAATTGTCAGGGATTAAGAAACTTAGGGATGACATGATAAAGCAAGGTGACGGGGATTATTATCTAAAGGAAGAGATTATCCGGCTGAGGTATGAAAACCAGAATCTGAAGGAGGAAAACAAGTGGCTAAAGGAAAAATTGGATAAAGCATGCGAATTTATGAAAAAGTTTGTGATTAAAGGAAAGTCAATGCTAGATAAATTTCTGGAGTGGATTGGTGAGAAGGTTAGAGATGGGAGAGGAAGGTAAAAGTTTTTATCAAGGTGGAGTCTTTGCTCCACCTTGTTTACTAATTTTCGAGAGAAACAACATATTTCATAAAATCTTTTTTGAAATAAAATGCTCTATTTTTGTCGGATATTTCTCTGCCATATATATTAGAAAAAATTGGATGATATGGTTTTGAATCCTTCGTTCTGATTTGAATAAATTCACCGTTTGCGGTATGTAAGGTGGCTCTGCTTGATTCTGATAATTGCGTATTAAACTGGTCGCATATATTGTAATAATCAGCCTCTAATTGAGCTGCAAGTTCGGCATATTTTGATAGAGATAAATCTACTTGGATAGGTTGCAAATACATCCAGTCTGCGGGAGAACCATCTTTACTGATAGGTACATATAACAGTCGCTGAATTTTTTGATACAGCTTTGTATCTTCAAAGGTGCGCTTTGCAAGCAATTCATCGATAATAGATGCGGTTTGGGTGATGAACATAGTTTCAAGTGGTTTTCCGGTTCGGTCACACTTATTTGTTTTTAATTCACCATCTTCAAAATCAAGAGTTGTATTTGAAAGGTTCAATCCAATAGTGAGTTCCAATAATTGCCCTGTTCTGCCTTTATTGATTTTCATCATTGCGTCTTGAACTTGAGAAGGGGATAGGTATTCGCTGAATGGGATATATGCTAATTTCTCAATTCGTCTTTGTGCTTCAATTAATTTCATTAGTATCAGACCTCCTTAAAAAATTCCGTTATTTCAATATCAAGCACATTTGCAATCTGATTGAGTACAGATATAGAAAGGCTCTTATCACATCCAGCAGCTTCAATTTTAGATAGATAGCTGATGCTGATTTTTGCCTGCTCTGCAAGTTGCACTTGTGTTAATTTTGCTTGTTCTCTGTAATGTTTTATATTTGCGCCTATAACACGATATAGGTTTGCATCATTATTAAAATACATATAAAAACCTCTTTCACTATTTGTGAATATTATCGCACGAGAGCAAATAGATATAAATTCACTTATAGTGAAAGGAAATAGCTATGGATTTTTATGAGATTATGCGTTACAATGATAAAATCAAGAAAGTGAAGGAGGCATGACTTATAAGTTTACAACCAAATAATTTTCAGCTTGAACCAACAACGGTCTGGTCATTCCCAGACAGAGGCAGTTGGGCAACGCACTCAGGAAAGTATCGAGGTAATTGGTCACCATATGTGCCAAGAAATCTGATACTTCGTTATTCAAATCCGGGAGACTGGGTCTTAGATCAATTTATGGGTAGTGGAACAACCTTAGTAGAAGCAAAGCTGCTTAATCGCAACGCGGTAGGTGTTGACATCAATCCGCAGTCAGTTTCAATCTCTGAAACAAATTTACAATTCCAATGTGAAACAAGTTCAAAAATATTTACTCGAAATGGAAATGCTGTAGATTTGCATTTTATCAAAGATAGTCGCATTGACTTTATCTGTACGCATCCACCATACGCAAATATCATCAAGTATAGTAAAGGTATTGAAGGAGATATTTCGTTACTTGGTGTGGATGAATTTTTGTCAGAAATGAAGAATGTAACAGAAGAATCTTTTCGTGTACTAAAGAAAGGAAAAATGTGTGCTGTAATGATTGGGGATGTAAGAAGGTATGGGAAAGTAATACCATTGGGCTTTCGTATGATGGAGTGCTTTCTTCAGGCTGGATTTACAAATAAAGAGATTATCATTAAGGAGCAGCATAATTGCCGTTCTACAGAATATTGGGAGAAACAGAACAATAATTTTCTATTGCTTGCACATGAGTATATTTTTGTATTTCAGAAGTGATTTAATTCACAAAGAGTGAAAGTTTTGGTTGTTATTTAATATGTTTGCAAGTATAATAGACATGTGAAAGTTTATTCTAAGTTGAACATAGAGAAGAGGAATCAAAATGAGTAATTCGAGTATCGCTCCATTTGTGAAATGGGCTGGTGGAAAGCGCCAACTTTTACCACAGATAAAAGAGCGTATGCCAGAACAATATAATAATTATTTCGAGCCATTTGTAGGTGGTGGTGCGGTAACATTTGAATTGCTGCCTGCAAATGCTCTGATAAATGATATTAACAAAGCACTGATTAACACATATAAGCAGATTCGCAATGTGCCAGAGGCATTTCTAAAAGCTGTAAACAAACTAGATGAAGAAATGTGGGAGGACGGTAAAGAATACTATTATTCCCTTAGAGAGCATTACAATGATAAGCTGATGAAAGCAGAATATGGTGTAGAACTAGCAGCGTTGTTTGTGTTCATCAATAAGCATTGCTTCAATGGTTTGTATCGGGTCAATGGGAAAGGACTTTTCAATGTGCCATATAACAATAGTCGTAGGGCATCTGTGGATGAAAAGGCTATTATGGAGACTTCGGAGTATCTTCAGAAGGTAAATATCATTGATGGCGATTTTGAGGCTGCTTGCAAAGATGCAAAAAGGGGCGATTTTATATTTATTGACAGTCCCTATGCACCATTAAATCCAACTTCTTTTGAGTCTTACACAAAAGAGGGATTTGATATTGAAAGCCACAAGAGATTGGCAAGGTTGTTTGATGAATTAACTGCCAGAGGCTGCTATTGTATGCTCACGAATCATAATACAGACTTGATAAATGAGTTGTATGGTAACAAGGGATACAAGATAGATGTTGTAAGTGTTAAGCGTATGATTAATTCGGATGCATCCAACAGGGTTGGAGAAGAAGTGATTATATGTAATTATTAGAGGAGTCGAGATAGTGGAGAACTTATTTATAAAGAAAGTGCCATTATACTTCGAGACAGAAGAATCGCAGTTAGTGTTGGGGGATTCTTTCAAAATTCTAACAAAAATGGAACCAGAATCTGTTGATATGATATTTGCAGATCCACCCTACTTTTTAAGTAATGATGGCATTACCTGTCAGGGTGGAAAGATGGTTTCAGTAAATAAAGGCTCATGGGATAAACTTTCGGAGAGTGGAACCAGCGTCGAAGAAAAACACAAGTTTAATAGAAAGTGGATTAAGTTATGTAAGAAAGTACTAAAGCCGAACGGCACGATTTGGATATCAGGAACATTACACAATATATATTCGATTGGTATGGCATTGGAGCAGGAAGGCTTCAAGATAATCAACAACATAACCTGGCAGAAAACAAATCCACCACCAAACTTAGCATGTCGATGCTTCACACATTCTACGGAAACTATATTATGGGCAAAGAAGAATGATAAGAAGTCTCGGCATTTTTTTAATTATGAAAAAATGAAAGAAGAAAATGGTGGCAAGCAGATGAAGGATGTATGGACTGGTGCATTGACGAAGCCATCTGAAAAGACGGAAGGCAAGCATCCAACACAAAAGCCAGAATATTTGCTTGAAAGAATTGTATTAGCTTCTACGGAGGAAGGACAAGTTATAATAGATCCATTTTGTGGCTCAGGGACTACCGGAGTGGAGGCTGTGCGATTGGGAAGGAAATTTATTGGGATAGATGTAAGTGAAGAATACTTACAGATAAGCAAGAGAAGATTGGAGAAGGTAGCAAATGACAAATAGATATTTTGATGAATGGCTGAGTAAGTTCAGACCGAGTATATCGACATATGATTATTATGTGGATTTTGAGAAGGTTTATAGAAATGTAGATGAAGTAAAGATTGAATTAAATCTATTAAATTCACTTATTGGTAGCAAGGATATAAAAACAGATTTTGTTAATCTATTAAAACGCTATCCTGAAATATTAAAGGCAATACCAATATTGTTGGCAAAACGGGAGAATGAGATATATTGCCAAGATGAAAATGGTGGATTTTTGTATAAATTTGATTATGGTAAATATCCTCCGAATAGTCATAGATACTATGAGATGTATACCTATTTTATGGAAAAAAGTGGACTGTTTGATTTGTTGCAGAATCATATTATTAAAGACTTAGTGGATTATGTGACAGGTGTAGAGACTGGACTTGATTCAAATGGTCGTAAAAATCGTGGCGGACATCTGATGGAGAATTTGGTCGAAAAGTATATACAAGAAGCTGGATTTGTACGAGATGTAAATTATTTTAAGGAAATGTACCTTGTTGACATAGAGAAAAAATGGAAAATTGATTTGTCCGCATTGTCTAATGATGGAAAGGCGGCGAAAAGATTTGATTTTGTTGTTAAGACGTCGAAAATGATATACGCAGTGGAAACAAACTTTTATACTGGTGGAGGTTCAAAGTTAAATGAAACTGCTAGAAGTTATAAGATGCTTTCGCAGGAAGCTAATACTATAGATGGATTTACTTTTGTGTGGTTTACAGATGGAATAGGTTGGAAAAGTGCAAGAGGGAATCTGAGAGAGACATTCGATGTCATGGATACGATTTATAGTATTGATGACATGGAGAATGGGGTTATGAGGGAGTTGTTTTCTTAAAGATAAGTTGAAGCTTAACAAAAAATATCTTACATACCAAAGTTACATTTTTTTGGATAATTGGGATAATATATTAAAGTATAATCAAAATTTTCTTACTCAGTATAGAGGTAAGTTTTTCAAAAATATGGATACAAATAATAATCTATTAAATAAAAGAAAGAGTGGTAATAATGGAAGAATCAAATTTAATGAATGAACTTTCAAAAGAAAGAAAAAGCATAAAAACAGATAGCTATGATATGTCTGTAGGTGAAATAATCAGTTTGTATAAGGATGGCGACTTGAAACTGAATCCTGCATATCAGAGATTATTTAGATGGGATGAGGACCATAAAACAAATTTTGTTGAATCTATATTAATAGGTATTCCTATTCCGGAGATTTTTGTTGCACAAAAAGAGGATGGGAAATGGGATATTGTTGATGGAGTACAAAGAATTTCTACATTACTCCAGTTAGTAGGAGAACTTCCTGATAGAAAACCGTTAGTTCTGCATGGAACAGGATATTTACCTTCTTTAGAGGGAATGACATGGGAGACGATGCCATCGGATGCAAAACGATTATTAAAGAGAGCTAGAATTGGAGTGAATATTATTCTCACTGAGAATAGTATACAATCACAGTATGATTTGTTTCAGAGATTAAATACGGGTGGTGTGTCGTTAGAAAGTCAGGAAATAAGAAATTGCTTAATTATCATGTTAAACGAAACTTATTATAACAAAATTAATGAATTGAAAACATATGAAAATTTTTTGAGATGCTTAACTTTAACAGATGAAAAATATAAAGTTGAGTATCATATGGAATTGATTGTTCGTTATCTTATAGCAAAGAATGATAAGGTGGATTATTCTGTATATAATATTGCAACGGAAAAAATGCCCCATTTTCTAGATAAGGAGATGACACGTTTAATTGCAGATGAAAAATTTGATTTAGATGTAGAAATTGAAATATTTAAAAGAGTATTTGATAAGTTGTCAGAAGTGATGGGAAAAGATTTGTTTAAAAAATATAATGTAGAAAAAGGAAAATTTGAAGGTAGTTTTTCAAATGCAAGTTTTGAAGCAATTTTGTTAGGTACGGCATTGAATTTTGACAAAATAGAATGGAGCGCCTATAGGAATAAGGTTATGAAGATGTATTCTCATCCGACCTTCTTGAAATATTCTGATAGAGGGGTAAAGGTGATTAATCGATTTAAAGAACTAAATAATTTTTCAAAGGAGTATTTTGCAAATGAAGATTGAACAGTTTGAAGATTATATTCATGATGATTTAGCATGGAGAAAAATGGAAATATCTCAATTGTTCAGAATATTCAATGATGCGGAAAGCAAAGAAGTTGTTACAAAATCTATAGTGCTTTTATTGTATGCTCATTGGGAAGGTTTTCTTAAAAAGTGTTTTAAATGTTATTTAAAGTATGTGTCAGAGCGAAAGGTGAAAATAAAAAAACTGACAGTAAATTTTAAGGCTATTGAACTTAAAAGTTTGGCACAGCAATGTATCGATGATGATGGTTTGAATTTGGCAAAAGAATTACAGTTTCTAAACAAACAAGAGAAAATAGCAGAAAAGCCTTTTAAGATTAGTATAGATGTTGATAATGATTTTGATGAAGATATAATAAATACTAAGCATAATCTCAGTTCTAAAGTGTTAAAGAACATATGTGATATAGTTGGTATTGTGTATAATAATGCTATGCAAGCTAGAGCTACATACATTGATTCAGTATTATTAAAGCATAGAAATTCAATTGGACATGCAGGTAAATTGGCAAAAGGAAATACAGATACCGAAGAAAGTTTATCATATGAACAGGTTGTGAAATTAAAAGAATTTATACTATTAATGCTGGATTATTATGCTCAAATTTTATTGGACTATACAGAAAAAGAGTACTATTTAATTGAAAAAGAAGACGAACGATTAGAATATGAAAAAGAAAAAGAAAATGAATTGAGTGGGCGTATAGAGAGAATGGAAAACAGTTTAAACGCGACAAAGCACTCATAAGAAAGGATTTACTATGTCGTATAATTGTCAGGTACAGACGCCAGATGAGTTTGTTCTAAAAATGCTGGATTATATAGACTACAAACATGAATTATATGGTAAAAGCGTGCTTGAAAATTCATGTGGAAAAGGGAATATACTAATTAGGATTGTAGAACGATATATTGCTGATGCAAAATCAAATGAAATACCTGAAGCTCTAATAATTAAAGGTTTGGAAAAAGACATTACAGGATACGAAATAGATGATAGTAGTATATGTGAATGTAAGAAGAAACTAGATAAGGTTGCTGAAAGATTTGGATTGTTTAATGTAAAATGGAATATTTTGAAATATAATTATTTGAAAACAAGTAAGGAAAAGTATGATTATATTATTGGAAATCCACCATATATTACATATCATGATTTAACTGAAGCTCAAAGAAAACTATTAAAAACAAAGTTTTCCACATGTAAAGAGGGTCGTTGCGATTATTATTATGCATTTGTAGAAAAAAGTATTAATTCTTTAAATGAAAATGGGAAATTAGTATATTTGATACCTTTTAGCATATTTAGAAATAAATATGCACAGGCGTTAAGAGACTATATAAAAGATACAATAACAGATGTTTATGATTTTACAGGAATCCAATTGTTTAGCGGAGTTGTGATTTCATCGACCATTATCTTGTGCCAAGCGGGTATAAAAAGGAATAGCATTAATTATCATAAAGAAATAAACGGAGAATTAGAAGTTGTTAAAAAAGATACTTTGAATGATAAATGGTTTTTTGTTCAAAAGACAAATAAAGGAGAGCGTTTTGGAGACTTTTTTTCTGTTCATAACGGTGTTGCAACTTTGTTAAATGAAGCATTTTTAATCTGCGATTATATTGAAGATAATGAGTACATATATGTAGGTGACATGAAAATTGAAAAAGAAATTCTTAGGCCGGCAGTTAGTACAAAAACTATGAAAAGAAAATCAGTAAAAAAAAGGGACGAGAAGATAATTTTTCCATATAAACTTTGCTCTAAAGGATACATTAAATATGAACAAAAAGAGTTTGAAGAGAAATTTCCAGAGGCATATAAGTATTTGAAAAGTTTTTATGATAAATTAAATAAGAGAAAATCTGATGAAAAGGCACAATGGTTTGAATATGGAAGAAGTCAAGCAATTGCAGAGATAAAAGGAGAAAAGTTGATATTTCCGATGGTATTTACAAATAAAGTTAAAGTGTATAAATGTAATAGTAATGCTGTTCCATATGCGGGGTATTTTCTGAAAAAAAAGGACCATAGCAGATATACGTTAGACGATGCGAAGAAAATTTTGCAAAGTGAAAAGTTTTATGAATATATAAAGGAACATGGTACTCCGACAACAGCAACTTCATATAGAATGTCAACTAAAGAAATAGAGAATTATCTTTTCGAGGGTATATAGACATTGTCAGTGACAACAAAATGACAATACAATCCTCAAAAAATCTACGCAACAGATAGAACCCAGACAAAATTGATGGATTTCTCCCACAAATAGCAACCATAAATACCACAAAACAACTTTGTGATTAAGAGTTTGAGTAGTAAACAGAGCTTCATAAATGGCGTAAACAAGCCATTTATGGGGCTTTTTCTTTTATCGTGATACCTATATGATACCTGTTTTGATAGTACCACAGATATTAATGAGTACTAAACAGAAGTGTCATAGGTATTATCTATTATCACATTTCTTTTTATTTTCAAAAATTATCCCAATTATATGAAGCACCAAAAACTGGTGCAAATTAGTGAAAATACACCAGTGGTGTCTCTTCCGTAAAAATATGGTTTGCGGTAGACTTTATAACACAAAAATAAAAAGTCCGCCAGAGAATATGTTTTGACGAAAAAAGTCCATGAGAGAATATTTAGCAAATTCATGTTTTGAATTAGAATGAGTGATGTAATCAAGAGACAGAGATGCTGCTATATTTGTAAAAAAACCGCTATTGTACCCTTATCTGAGAAAAAGGGTCGGGTTTGTCCCTTTTAAAATTTAAGACAAGAAAATACAATAGTTGCAACAAGTTATATAGAAGTTGTAGCTGCCAATATAAGTGTTTGATACATACCGGTAATTGCCGGGGAGAGGAGGTGAATGCACCATGGAAAAGTTATATTACACAGCAAAAGAGGTTGCTGAGATGCTTGATGTATCGGTATCTCATGCATACAAAGTAATAAGAGAAGCTAACAGGGAATTATCTTCTAAAGGCTTCTATGTCAGAGCCGGCAGAGTCAGCCGTAAGTATCTTGACAGCAAAGTATATGACTTATGTGATAAGACAGCATAAGGGAAAGGAGTAGTTGTATGGCAGCATACAAGGATGAGGCGAGGGGGACATGGTATGTCTCCTTTCACTACAACGATTGGACAGGTAAAAACAAAAGAAAGCTAAAGCGTGGCTTTCGGACGAGAAAGGAGGCATTGGAATATGAGCAGAAGTTTCTGCTGCAGCAGGCAACAAATCTGGATATGAGGTTTGAAGTTTTCTACAAGCTGTATGAGGAAGATTTAAAGCCTAAGCTGAAGCTTAACACATGGCGTACAAAGGATGTCATTTTTCAGAAGAAGCTGATTCCATATTTCAAGGAAAAGAAGATGAATGAAATCAGTCCTGCGGATATTATCAAATGGCAGAATGAGATGATCAAGAAGAGACAGGCAGACGGTAAGCCCTATAAGCCGACTTATCTGAAAACAATGCAGTCAGAGCTGTCAGCCATATTTAATCATGCGGTACGCTTTTACAATCTGAGAGAAAATCCTGTAAAGAAGGCTGGGACGATAGGTAAAGGCAAAGCTGATGAGATGGATTTCTGGACAAAAGAAGAATATCTCAAGTTCATAGAATGTGTAAAAGACAAGCCAATATCTTATTATGCATTCCAGATTCTTTACTGGTGCGGAATAAGGGAAGGTGAACTGCTTGCCCTGACACCAGCAGATATTGATTTTGAGAATAAGAAACTTCATATCACAAAGTCTTATCAGTATATCAATGGTGAAGATATCATCACAGATCCTAAGACGGAAAAGAGCAGAAGGGATGTTGTAATACCTGATTTTCTGGTAGAAGAGTTAAGACAGTTTATCGGAATGTTGTATGGATATGGCAGAGATGACAGAATATTTCAGATTACGAAGTCATATCTGCATCACGAGATGAGCAGGGGAGCGAAAGCGGCAGGAGTAAAGAGAATAAGAATTCATGATCTCAGGCATTCGCACATTTCTTTACTTATCCGCCTGGGTTTTTCAGCGGTAGCCATTGGAAACAGGGTTGGACATGAGAGCCAGACGATCACATTTCATTATGCACATATGTTTCCTACCGAGCAGATTGAGATGGCTGATAAGCTTAATGAAGAATTTGTGCCAAGTACAGGGAATGGAGGTGATGTTCAGTGAGTGGAGTTCATAAGAATCCGACAATCAGTTTTCGCATATCAGACTATGAAAGGCGTGAAATTGAAGCAAGAATCAAGGCAAGTGGAATGATGAAGAAAACATTTTTTACAAGATGCTGTATCTATGGTCGAATCTGTGTTGTAGGTAAGAAAGAAACAGTATATATGCTTGTGCAGAAGCTTGAGAAGATGCAGGCAGATATTCACAAAATGTATGATGAAATCATACAAACAGGACAGATAAAAGAAAAAGAATCACCGGTTGATGGTGGAATTTATACAGATATTGAGGAACTGCAGCATGACTATCTTGCTATGATAAAAGCGGTTGTGGATATGCTGGATGGTGCAAAATACCTCTGGCAGAAATAGTGGCTTTCCTGACGGCAATCGGGAAAGCCACGGCAGATAACAAAAGCGGGCTTCTGTTACCAAAACACCAATTAAAGTATAACAGCAGCCCACTTTTGAGACAATGATTATTTACGAAAGTGAGGCAGACAGTGGAAACAAATACAGAATTAAAAATGATACACCTCTCTGAGGTTGAATCACAGCAGATTAAATGGCTGTGGTATCCATTTATTCCTTATGGAAAGCTGTCAATAGTGCAGGGAGATCCAGGTGATGGAAAATCTACGCTGATTCTTAACATTGCGGCAAAGCTATCAAGGGGAGAATGTATAGATGAAAATATGAATATTACTGAGCCTGTAAATGTAATATATCAGACGGCAGAAGACGGACTTGCGGATACAGTCAAGCCGAGGCTTGAAGCAGCAAATGCAGACTGCAGCAGAATATCAATCATAGATGAGTCTGATAAGAGTGTGAGTATGACGGATGACAGGATAGAGGAAGCTATAAAAAGAGAAAATGCGAAGTTGTGCATCTTTGATCCGATACAGGCTTATCTTGGCGGGGATACTGATATGAACCGGGCAAATGAAGCCAGAGAAATGACGAAGAAGCTTGGAGGTATTGCTGAAAGAACAGGCTGTGCCATTGTTCTTATCGGTCATATGAATAAAGGCTCAGGAGCAAAGGCTGCTTATCGGGGAATGGGTTCTATTGATTTCTTTGCTGTTGCAAGGAGTGTAATGCTTGTCGGCAGAATAGAAGGGCAGAGTAATCTCAGGGCAATGATACAGATAAAGAATAATCTTGCAGCATTTGGTCATCCGAAAGCATTTGAACTGGCAGAGGATGGATTTCATTGGTTAGGTGATTATGAAATTACCGCTGATGAAGTACTGGGTGGTATGGTTCCTAAAGCAAGCAAACTTGAGATGGCAAAGCAGTTTTTAAGGGAACAGGCAGAAAAAACACAGAAGATTTTAAGCACAGAGGTTATAGAGCTTGCAGCACAGGAAGGAATATCGAAAAGAACACTTGAGACAGCCAAGAAGGAACTAAAGATAAAGGCTGAGCGTTGCAATAATAACTGGTATTGGAATTTGAGAGCATAAAAACTAACATCGCAACATTGCAAAGTGTCAGGTTTTGCAATCTTGAAGATTGCAAGGTTGCAAAATATATAGACCTTGCGATGTTGCGGTCTTTAAAAGAAAGGACAATTACGATGACATTATTTGAAGAATTAGGTGTTGAATATAAAGAAGTGGATGGGATTTTATATCCTCTTTTATCTGTAGATGAAGCAGAATACAATCTTACGGATATAGGAAAATATGGTCGGATGTGGCTTAGATATATGGAAGAAAGTAAAACTTCTGAGTATCGTCATATGGCACGAATGGGACAGCTTAGAAAGCAGGCAGAAGCAGTAAATGAAGAAGCATATGAGCGATTGGACAATATTGAAGCAGCATGGTTGAAAAAGCATATGACGGGTAAAAAGAAAACATTTATGGAGCAGCTGTATTTGCGAAATCAGGCAAGAGCGATGGCAGAAGAAATCGTGATAAATGAGATTGTGTTTAAGTGCAGATGAGGTTTAAAAGGCTGATGCCAAAACCCTCGGAGAGCCCCCGCAGTTTTGTCAGTATGACGAAACTGCTAGGGGGTTATCATCTATGGCAGAGCCAAGATGATAACTGTATCTCTCCGACAGAAAAATACGAATAAGAAAGGACAAAATGCCTATGGGAAATGTATCATACTCTGCTCATATAAGCAATGGCAAGAGTGCGATAACAAGTAAAAAAGCACTTGCAGGAGTTGCAAAGCATAACCTGCGTAAATATAAATCCGCAGATTACAGCTCAGATAATATCAGGCTGATTTATGGAACAACAGATTTGTTTCAGGATGTTAAGAGGGTATATCACAGAGAATTTGATGATGTGGTAAAGGAATATAACAGCAGACAGAAAAGAGAAGACAGAAAGATAAAGGACTACTTTGAACATGTTGCAGGTCTTAATCAGGATATGGCAGTTGAGATTATCTTTCAATGCGGGGACAAGAAATACTGGGAAGAACATTGGAAAAATAAAGATTATATGTCTGAAGTATTTGATTATATTCTTGACTGCCTGCAAAAGCTACTGCCGGAGTTCAAGATTGCGAATGCAGTCATACACTTTGATGAAGCCAGTCCGCATATGCATGTGGTAGGCGTTCCGGTATGGGAAGGAGCAAAGCGTGGCTTATCTAAGAAAGTATCAAAAAGAAATGTGTTTACACCACAAACATTATCTGTAATTCTTCAGGATAAACTGCGGGATGAGGCAAGCTATGGTTTTGAATGTTATTTCAAGGAACAGCTAGCAGAGAAGAAAAAGGGTCGTAACAATGACTTGTCTGTGACAGAATATAAGGTAGCACAGGAAAGGAAGAAACTTGCAGATATAAAGCAGCAGAACAATGAGGAGCAGGAGAAAAACACTAAACTGAGAAGCAATAACGCAAGCATATCATATCAGATTGCTACACAGGAACAACGCCATAGCAGAAATCTGGATGTTATAGCTGCTGATGAGGACAGGCTGGAGACAGTCAGGAGTAGTATTAATGCAGCAGAAACGGAATATGCAAAATATGAAGATATGATTACGGATAAAAAGAATAATCTGGAAATTCTTTCTTCTAAGGAAAGTGAACTGATTGAAAGAACAAAAATTGCAGAGAATGTATATGATATGTTCCGACAGGGTGGAACTGATGATGTCAGGGAGAAGCTTATTGATGTAATGTATGAGAACCAGAAGCTTAGAGAGGAAAATGCGACATTAAAGGAACTGTTGGAAAAGGCGTATGAGTTTATGAAGCAGTTTGTGATCGATGGGGTTAATCTGCTGGAGAGGTTCCTGGAGAGCGTGGGGAAGGTGGTTGGAAAGATAAGGTGATCTTTGATATAATATGATGCAAATTAAGAGAACTCATAATTAATTAAGAAAAGAGCTTGATAGAAGAAGAAAAGTGTGATAATATTATCATGGAGTACGAAAATATGTTCGAGGAATAAGCAGAGATGAAAATAAGCTATAAGAAATTATGGAAGTTATTAATTGATCGGGATATGATGAAAAAAGATTTAGCAAAGGAGGCAGGGATAAGCACAGCCTCAATTGCTAAATTAGGAAGAAATGAAAATGTGAATACTGATATTTTGCTTCGCATTTGTGTTGCTTTAAAATGTGAAATAAGTGATATATTAGAAATTGTTGTTGATGAATAAAGGAGAATGCTCATGAAAACACCTCATTTAGTACAATATCAGGGAAGTAAGAGAATTATAGCCCCAGAAATAGTTAAATTTTTTCCAACAACATTTGATAGACTCATTGAGCCATTCGCAGGTACATGTGCCATTACAATTTTATCCGCTGCACAAGGACTATGCGATGAATTTTGGATTAATGATATTAATCAACCTCTTGTAAATCTTATGGAAGAATGTATAAACAATCCTTTAAAATTAATTGATGAATATGAAAATATATGGAATGGACAATTTGCTGAAGGAGAAAATAATATAGACTATTTCTATAAAATTAGAGAAGAATTTAATAAAGGTAAGAAAGATTCAGCTAGGATGCTTTTTTTATTAGCAAGGGTAGTAAAGGGTGCGGTGAGATACAATTCTAATGGAGAATTAAATCAGTCGTGTGATAAAAGACGTTATGGAACAAAACCGAATGTTATTGCCAATAATGCATTAGCAATATCTGGATTGTTAAAAGATAAAGCCTCATTTTCGAATTTAGATTATAAAGATGTATTATCTAGAGCACAAAAAGGAGACTTGATTTATATGGATCCTCCTTATCAGGGAACTTCAAAAAGAGACAATACTAGAGATAATAGATATATTCAGGGCGTAGAATTTGATGAGTTTGTAGAACAGCTAAGAGAATTGAATGATAGAGATATAGATTATATAGTTAGTTATGATGGTAAAACAGGTGATAAATTTATTGGAAAAACTTTACCTAAATCATTAGAATTAACACATGTTTATATAAACGCCGGGTTATCAGCACAGGCAACACTTAATGGCAAAAATGAAATTACATATGAGTCATTATACGCTAGCAAAAATTTAATAAAAAGGCAAAAAAAATATGAACAAATGAAATTGTGTTTTGCATAAAGGAGAAAAATAATATGGATTTACCACAGGATTTTATAAATGTTTTAAATGCAGTAACAAAAAAGAGGGCAAGGTTTGTAATAGATACGATTCTGGAAAAGGGATATTGTAGTACGGAGGATTTAAAAAATGGAGGATATGAACATGCTCCAAGAGCTGCACGAGATGTAAGAGAATTGGGTATTCCATTGGAAACTTATAAAATAAAAGATTCTACAGGGAAAAGTATTGCAGCTTATAGATTTGGAGATTGGGAAGAAGCAAAGAGAAAAAATCAGTTATCTAAAACATCCGGAAGAACGCAGCTTACAGAAAAGTTAAAAAATGCATTATTGGAATATTATGGTGCTAAGTGTAATTTATATGGTGAAGAATATCCTGCAAGATTACTTCAACCAGATCATCGCATTCCATATGAAATAGGTGGAGATCCAGAGAATATGATGGATTTAGATCGATTTATGTTGTTATCGCCTTCAGCAAATAGAGATAAATCTTGGGCATGTGAGCATTGTGAGAACTGGATTAAGAAAGATATAAGTATGTGTAAGAAGTGTTATTATGCATATCCGGAAAATTACAGTCATATTGCTGGAAAATTAGAGAAAAGAGTTAATGTGATTTTTGATGATAAAGATATGCATTTGTATAACGAATTGCTTAGTCAAGCTAGTGCAAATGGTATTACATGCGAAGAAGAAACAAAAAGAATGATTGCATATTATCAGAAAATGTTAAAAATGCGAGGTGATAAAAAGTAAAATGCAAGAAAAATATTGGAATTATATGGTTCAAATAAAAGCGTGGACTTTTTATTTGGATATATATGCAGAAGATTCGTATAAATGGGATAGAAGAATTAATATATATGGAGCAATTGCGTCATCATCGAGTATAGCGGCATGGACAATATGGCGAAATTGGTCATTTATATGGGCAGCGATTATAGCAATATCGCAAGTGCTTACTGCAATAAAACAATATTTGCCATTTGGAAGAAGGTTAAAATATCTTCAACCATTTATTGAAGATATGAAGTTGCTTTATTTAAAAATGGAGTATGATTGGTATAAGGTTGCAGCAGGTGAATTATCAGAAACTGAAATTAATGGATTGTTATATTCATATAAAAAGGAATATTCAGGCATTGAAAGTAAATATTTAAAAGAAGAAATCTTAGTTGAAAATGTTAAATATAAAAATAAAGCTGACATAAAAACAGAAGGATATTTTAAAAATAATTTTTAGGAGGTAAATAGAATGGCAGATAAAACAAATCAGTCACCAGAAACACAAAAGAGAGGATTTTCATTACCAATAACATCTGTAAAACCACCAATGCCACCAGTTAAGGAACCTAAAAAAGAAAATGATAAGAAGTAAAGGAAGAATAAATGAGAAAAGCATTATGTGTAGGAATTGATAGCTATCAAAATATAGATGATTTGCATGGATGTGTGAACGATGCTAATGCTGTCAAAGCAGCTCTAGAGCGTAATGGTGATGGAACATTAAACTTTGATGTAAAGATTATGTGTTCAACAAGTGAAAATTCATATATTAATAGGGGAGAATTACGTGATGCGGTGGAGGAATTATTTAAGAGCGATTCGGAAATAGCAGTTTTTTATTTTTCAGGACATGGATCTATTGATAGTCTTGGAGGGTATTTATGTACCAGTGAGGTCAATAGACCAGATGATGGACTTTCGTTAAATGACATTATGGGGTTTGTTGCAACTTCGAAGGCTCACAATAAGGTAGTAATTCTTGATAGTTGCTTTAGTGGAGATATTGCTAATAAGACCGAAATGCCAAATTTTTCAGTCATACATAATGGAACGACATTATTGGCTGCCTGTGGAACGACAGAGTATTCTACGGAGAAAGATGGTCATGGAGTATATACATCATTATTAGTTGAGGCGTTATATGGAGGTGCAATGAATTTGTTGGGAGAAGTCTCTCCGGGAAGTATTTATTCGTATATAGATAGATCCTTGGGAGGATGGGAACCACGACCAGTATTTAAAGCAAATATCAATGGTTTTGTATCATTAAGAAGGAATACACCTCCGATTTCAATATTTGAATTGCAGAAGATAACAGAAATATTTAAATCAAAATATGATGAGTATCATCTTGATCCTACATATGAACCGGATAAACATGAGGCAGATATAAAAGAGGTAAATAAGGATCATGAGGCGATTTTTTCAACATTGCAGAAGTATGTAAAATTAAATTTAGTTGTACCTGTTGGAGAGGAACATATGTATTATGCTGCAATACATCATAAGGCATGTAAGCTGACTACACAGGGACAGCATTATTGGAACCTTGTAAAGAAAAACACTATATAAATAAAGGAGATTATTATGAGAATTAATGTATTTATACCACACAGATGGAATTATAATGATTATGAGGAGATAAGTGCTTTATTAGATAGAACCAAATATAATGTGAGAGATTATTCGGTACCAAGTACATCACCATTTGATAGCATTGATAGTAGATACAATGTTGATCCACAAATAAAAAGGCAGATACGATATGCTAGTGTAATTGTATGCTCTAATCGACCTGCAAATAGTAATGGTATGTCAATTGAGGAAATTAAATTTGCTATTGAGATAGGAAAACCAGTTGTTGCGGTAAAGATAACAAATAGCACAGCCTCGGATTTGATAAGTTTGAATGTTCCTGTTATTTCAAATAGGAAAGACTCATTAGAAAATTGGATAAGTCAAAATGTATAATATTGTGTTAAGTATGATCCGCATTGCAGATAATATTAAAAACAATAATATAAAGCTTTCGTATATTAAGAGGAGATAATATGGGAAATAGTTATCTAGACGTATTAGAACGAATAGCAAATGCACTGGAGCAACAGAATGGGATACCAATATGGGAAATATTAATTAATATAATTCCTTGGATAGGGGTTATTATACCAATAGTTGTATTGTTTATAGAGCGTGGGGAAACTAAACGACCATATGTTGAAGTGTCATTTGAACTTGTGCGGAGCACAATGGCCTGCTTAGTAATAAGAAATGTAGGTAGGGTTCCAGCAGAGTTAAAGTCTATGACTTTTAATGATTGTTTTATACAACAGTTATCCCCTGAGAAGGCAGAAATATTAAAGAATAAAAATAAAATGAATGTCACAATATTTCCGAATAGATATTGGGTACTCTCTTTAGATAAAAATGTATTTGATGTTATTAAGTTCGAAAATACAAAATTAGAGGTAACATATACTTATTCAAAAATTGGAAAAAGGAAAGAGTATAGTGATTATACAGAAATAGATTTTAAAGAATATAAATCTTTTTTAGTATATTTATCAGAAATAGATGAATTTAAAAATATGGCAGAAAAAAAGCTTAATGATATTACAACCTTATGTGATAATATAAATAAGCAAATGAAGGCATAAAGCATATAAATCTATTTATTTTTGAATTAATATGTGATACCTATATGATACTTAAATTTTTGAAAATATAAAATAATTGTGATAAAAGGTGAAATAATCGCCATTAAAAGCTCTAGAAATCAAGCTTTCACAGGGAGAATAAGTTTCTCTGCGGGGAGTTTGAATAACGGACATTTGAGCCACAAATCCTTATTTTACTGGAATTGTGGCTCTTTTATTTTACTCCGTGATGTTAATGTGATGTTAAGAATGATGTGCCATTACTTTTCCTACTCAAAATGAGCATTATTCTCGTGATGTGCAGCTTCCTGTAAAAGCGTAATCGAAAACAGTTGCAAATTGAAAGTGCAATAGAATATAGTTGCAAATAGAGTGATAAAATGTGAATTACATTGAAATGGATGTCTGAATATGATAGAATTTGTCACATGGAACCCACGACAGGGGTGGTAGCCTCCCGAGCCGATGAACCGGTTTACCGGAATACATAGGAAGGGAGGTGGCGCCGATGACAGCTTATGAGATCATTTCGATTTTCATTGGGATATTGGCTTTGCTGATGTCCTTTGGCAGCTTGATATTAGCGTTGCTTGCCTTTCTCGACAAGAGAAACAAGCGCAAATAAAAACGCCTACTCTGTCGCAACCAGAGTAGGCGTCTCTTTATAGAGAAATAAGCTCGCTCGGGAAACTCCACCTTTGGAGTGGGGCTCCTGAGAGGCATCCGTTCCCGCGGATGCCTTTCTTTACGATTAATATACCATAATGCTTTGCTAAATTCAAGAAATTATTTGTGCTCTATACCTGCATTATCTAACATCATGGCAAATACATCATATAGTGTTGGGTCGTTGTAAACTCCGAGAGGACGAAGAAAACTATAACGATTTTGATCACAATTCAGAGTAGACGACGGATCTATACGGTTATCTTTGGTGAGGGAAATAACCGCGGTACCACTTTGACTTCCAAATGACCACTTGAAATTATAATTAGTTGTACCGGTAGAATTGTCTGGCCCGATATATGAATAACTGAAAATCTCAAGATTATTCATAATTTTTTTGCCAGTATTCGCAGATCCGTTTAATCTTTTTGGCATAATAAATCATTCCTTTCTTATTTTGTGCTATTGTTGCGAAACTGGTTCAATCGGTCTGCCAGCTTCTGATCTTTATCTGGATAAAGATGTGAGTAGGTGTCCAAAGTAGTCTTTATTGATTCGTGGCCTAGCCGCTCCGCAATCTCCAATGGAGTAAAACCAAGCTCTATCAGCATACTTGCGTGAGAGTGCCGCAGGTCATGTACTCTGATCGGCTTCAGACCAATTCTTTCTGATACTCTTTTCATTTCTTTTTCCAGAGCTGTCTTCTGGAAGTAAAATATCCTGTCACCATTTCCGATACCATATAGCTTGGAAATGTATTCTTGAATATCATCATATAAGAAATCCGGAATGGAAATACATCGTTTGGCCTTTGGTGTCTTAGGCTCCAGGAAGAGCTCCTCACCTTTAATTTTTGCATAGTTCTTATTGATATCAATCCTTTTTGATGAAAGAATGTCTGCAGGTGTGAGTGCCAGAAGTTCTCCGCAACGCATACCGGTATAAAAGAGAATATCAAAAGCAAGCTTCATAGACGATTTGCTGATTGCATTTGAAAACTTCTCATATTCTGCCTGCGTCCAGATGTTCATTTCATCCGCTTTGCTCTTTCCCATACTGCCGGCCGCCCTGCATGGATTGACAGGCAAGCGATAATGAGATACAGCGTAATTCATTATTGCTGATAACTGGTTGTTCACAGTTTTTAAATATGTTTGGGAGAATGGCTTCCCATCATCATCCCGATAGGAGATAAGCTCATTCTGCCATTTTCTGACCTTTATTGTATCAATGTCACAAATCTTTTGCTTTCCAAAGTAGGGGAGCAGCTTCGTATCGATAATAAACCGCTTATTCTCCATTGTTGTAGGTTTCAAGCGGTGCTCCATATCTTCAAGATAATTTGCAACAAGGGAAGAAAAGAGTATGTCGTTTGAACTGCTTTGCTGATCCAGAAAGGACCTCTCATAATCTTTTGCTTCCCTCTGTGTTTTGAACCCTCGTTTACAGATATGCTTCTTTTCCCCAGTCCAGTCGGTGTAATAGAAATTGGCATACCATAGTGTTTTACCACTTTTGAGAGTGTATTTGTATGCTGGCATACAATCACCGCCTTTTTGAAGAGTGTTCTTTGATAAATTTTTTAGTACCATTAGCGACCATTTTATCAGCCTTTTCGATGTCTCCCTCCATATAAGCCCATATAATGTCTAATGTTTTTCTGACACCAAACACATGAGCAGGAGTTAGTGTTGGAGTAATAGTATCAACATAGAAATTTCTATATTCATCGATAGACATATTGAGCCTCTTAATACATAATCGAAGACTTCTTATAATTGCAGGTGGCAATAAAGGATGTGGCTCTACAATCGAAAAGTCTCCGTTTTTCCAATATGTATATTCGTCTAATGTATCAATGCCAGACAAATGCGTATATGCCGACAAAGTTAACAAATGCAACTGTTTATCATACATTTTCTCTTTGCGATTTATTTCTGACATGCTATATAAGTCACAAGCGTATAATCCAAGGCTACCTTCTTGCAGATGCATATGTGACTGACGGCTGATATTGTAAAACTGTTCATCTAAACTCGGCTTGTCAGCCTTTAAAGCGTTCTGCGTTGTAGGAGCTATATTCTTTTTAAATGGAAATTTAATGATTTTCCCCATCTCACCTTCTTTATTGTTATAAATTTTGTTTGTGCAGGGCCTCCTCTGGTACCACTCGAAGGATATTATTTTGCCTCTCGCATAGAAGAATTTGCTGCAACAGATTCTTCGTAACGCTGTTCTTTTAGATATTTTTTCATATCTCCAACGATTATATCCTGATTATCCTCGTTGAGCTGGCGAAAAACATTTATGTATTTTTGTTCTTTGTCAGTAAGATGTGTGGATAAGGATGTGTTGCTATCGCAAGGCGATTCTGGAAGATCAAGAAGATAATTGGCAGAAACATTCAGTGCTCCTGCTATTTTTATAAGCTCATCAACCGAAGGAACTTTGTTTCCCCATAAGAAAGCGTCTGCATCTTCTGAATTGAAACCAGTCGTTTTAGCAAAATCTTGTTGCGAAAGGTTTTTGTCTTTTAAAATGCTTTTCAACTTATCCTTAAAGGTAAGTCCAAATTCTGATGTATCCATTTGATAATTTGAATAATCAATACCGTAATTATCATTTCCAAGTATGTAATCAATTGGAACACCGAATATTTTTGATAATTTTAATAATGTATCATCTGTCAGCGGAACTTTGCCAGATTCGTATTTCGATATAGCAGCATCTTGAACATTTAATAATTTACCCAGTTCAGATTGCTTCATTCTCTTTTCTTCTCGCAATAATTTCAGCCTGTTCATAGAATGACCTCCTTAAATGTATTATAACATTTTCCTAACAGGAAAAGAAGAAACTTTCCTAATCGGAAAAAATTAAAAAAACTATTGACTTTCCTAATAGGAAAATGTAATATTAAAGTACAAACTTTCCTGAGAGGAAAATAGGAGGTGAGCAAATTGCAAAACATCAAGTTAAAGAACATGAGAAAAGAAAAAGGGGAGACGCAAATTGAAGTTGCCAAATTGCTTGGGTTAAAAACAGCTTCAGCCTACAACAAAAAAGAAAATGGAAAAGTCCCAATCACATTAGAAGAGGCTAAAATTCTATCTGCTCATTATAACCAGCCTATAGATATTTTTTGTCAATAAACTTTCCTAACAGGATAATTGAATTATAGACCATGGAGGTGAGTAAGAAAATGGCAAATATAACAGCCAAGACAAGCTCCAACATCTTTTACAAAGCCCGTTGCGAGGCGGCAACACACAATGAACAGTTGCGTCATTTTCGACTTGTTATCCAGATACTTTACAGACACACTGACCTTGAGGTTATCGCCGTCTTAGGTAAAGACAGGGTTTACCAGTTCTGAAAATACATAGTCGCCGGATACAGGAGCAAGCACACCGTCTTTGACATAATAGGCAAGTTCTTTTTCCGTAGCTGTCGGATAGAGCTTAAAGAATGTTTCCAAGAAAGCGGTCATGCAGTGTCTTGTCGGTCAGCTCACAGTACAGCCACGATTCCAGTTTATCCTCTAAGGACAGGAGCTGTTCTTGATATTTTCCCATTGTGATTTCACAGCGGATATGAAGCAGTCCCTTTTCCATCTGGTAATAAATCTTTGGAAACCACACGATTTTTTCTCTTGATCTGCTTTGCAGGTCAGTGAAAAAAACGCTGTCTTTGGTATTTTCCGATTCATACCATTTATTTTCCAGCACCATACGAGCCAGCTTTTGTCTGTGTAGCAACCGCTTGATACGGTTATATCCGTAACGGTAGTAGAGAAAAGCGACCAATGCACTAACACCAGTCGCTATCAGAACCGTAATGGAATTGTAGGCAGTCCAAGTAATTCCACCATGGAGCAGGTTAAAATTTTTCCAGTCGGTAACAAGAAGCTGTCGCAGGTTCAGTAGCAGGAATACCGCAACAAACAGGAGCAACAGCCAGCCGATACAGAAGTGATAGACCAGCGATTTGTCACTGGCACGAATCCTGTTACCTTTAGATTTTTCCATGCTTTCATAAAAACTCCTTTCTTTGGGCATAAGAAAAGCAGTCAATCATATAGACTAACTGCTAGTTATAACTTATTTAAAATGAGAAATTTTTCCATAGTTTTCGTATGAATATTTAAGTATTTGATAAATATCATCTCTAAGGACGTACTGATATTTTCCGGGTATAGTTTCATATGCAGGAAGTAGAATTGCTTTTGATGAAGAACCTCTATTCGGTTTTATCAATACTTGTTTCGCTGGTCTAGATTCTGATTTATGAATCCATTCTGAATTTAACAAAGAAAATCCCATATATGTATCAGAGCTATAATATGGTTCATTTCCGTTTTTTATAAACTTGAGTAATAATTTATAATCATTGGGTGAAAACTGGTCTACTTCTGTCCAAAGCATTTCTAAATTTCTTTTCAATTCTTCGGCTTCTCTCTGTTTACTCTGTTCTTCAATATCTTTTGAATAATTATGATACTGTATTTTTTGTACTAACCAGATTACAAGTTCTATAATCAGAAACCAAATGCAAAACAGAAAAACAGCATATCCTCCTACAGTAAATTTAACCAATAATTTATTGTTTGCAGGTGTTAGATAGTAAGTTATAAATGAAAATACTACTGCAACAACCGTCGGTATTAAATATTTTTCAAGAAATACTTTTAATAAATCTAATATTTTTTCACTCATATATTCATGCCCCTTATCAAAAAATCGTATTGATATAATTATACGATTTTTTAATATCAGAAGCAATCAAAACCTATATACAGACTTATTTCTTCGGTGGTTGCTGTGGAGCATTGTTCTGTGGAATTCCGGCATGAGTGCCTTTGTTCTTCGGAACAATGTCATCTGCCTTTACATACCAGTCCACATTTGCACCACGGTATTTCGCATTGGCTACCGTATCTGCAACAGGATTGATAAGTTCCACTTCGGCATTGTAGTCATAATCCTTTAACGGCATAGTAGCCGGAACAGATACCTGTATCATGCGTCCCTGTGTGTTGCATTTCAAATCGTAGGTACGTTCCTTGATTTCCTCACTGACCGTTCCATCTTCATTCTGTACATGAACCTCACGGTGTAATGCGGAGAACTTTAACACTCCGAAAGTCTTTTCCTTATCAATGACGATTCCATTTGCTAATCTCATAATCTGAATACCCCCTTATTTACTTTCTGCTGGTAACATATCGTCTGCAAGTAAGATGTAATTGACAAATCCACGTTCTCCGATTTTATAGCCATCAGTAGTGATTTGTGGATTGATAAGTTTTACTTTCTGCTCCGGCGAGAAATGTTTTTCGCCTGCTTCGGCAGGAAGCACAACGACAACATCATCGGCTCTTTGCACATCGGAATACAGGTTGTAGCTTCTGGTAATGACAGCCATACGCCCGTTGATTCTCGGCTGTTCCGTAGTATTTTCTCCGGCAAACTCCAAGTTTCCGAATGTCTTTTCCATATTTGGTACGACAAATCTTAATTCCATAATAATTGACCTCTTTTCTTTCTATTTGTAAGTTCTTTCCTGCTGCACTTTGTGTGGAGCTACACTCCCCATGCCCCTAGTAGACTTCACGCTCCCGTAAATCAGAGCTTCACGGGAGCGTGAAGTTGCAAAAAGAGTGGCGACCTTGAACGTTCCACCAACCGCTACCTTACCGCCTTATGATTTCTTTCTACGGCGTTTGAAGTAAAGCATACTGCCAACCTTGACAGGCTCTTTCGGATTGCTCATAAAGTGTGAAGAAGTGGAGGCTGCTCTGAGGACAACGGAGTAGTCACTGGCAAAGTTGCATAGGTTGTTGGATAACAAGCCAATAGAGTATGTGGCAATGGCTTTGTCCGGGGAAATGCAGGCATATTGTGATATTGAGGATGATATGGTTAAGGGAATGTTTGGGACGATTGTGCAAGGGTATTTGAAAAAGGGGTATAACCGAGCTACGGCGGAGATGATGGCTAGGGAGTTTTTTAGGTATGAGAGTTGAAATAGATGTAAATAAAATAACTATAAGAATGTGAAAAAATGTAGTATAATTAATAAAAATATGTGTTGGAGGGAATGATATGCTTTTATATGATTTAATTGAGAAATGTTCTTACAGAGATGAATATCAGAAGGAACATGAACAATGTGAGGATTGCTCATATGGGGACTGTTGTCCACGAGATTGTCAAAGTTGTTTACAGTATGTACATTTTCCTAAAAATGCTCCAGCTCCAAGAAAATATGACTGTATACATATGGCAGATTGCTATTATTGTAAATATGCATATAAATATGCATCTGAAATGGTGTATGGATTAAGCTGCTTTGCTGAAATTCGAGATAAGAAGAAATTGAAGATTATGTCAGTTGGATGCGGACCATGTACAGAATTGGCTGCAGTTGATTATCTTAGAAATGAGGGGGTGCTTAATTATGACCAATTGGACTATAGGGGAATTGATCCATTAGGAGATGTATGGAAACGTATTTGGACTGATATTAAAACGTATTTTGGAGATGGAATCCAGTTTTATCCAAATGATATTTTGCAATTAGTAGATATTATAGTCAAACATAGTTGGGTTCCAGATGTACTGATTTTTCAATATGTATTTTCTGATATGTATAAGCATTCAAACGAAGAAGAGATAATTCAATTTATAAATAAATTGGCTGTTTTTTTAAACTTATATGATGAAAAACCAATATATATATTGTGTAATGATATTAATCTTAGCAAATCTATGGGCGGTGGAAGAGAGTTTTTTGATATTTTAGAGTCAAAAGTTGAGAATCCCAAAATAGTGAGAAAAATGCATTTTGATAATATTAATAGAGATAGACACTATGAGTACGGAGACCAATATAATAGTAATGCACTTGTCTTTAATAATATAACAGATGACATAAGAAACGCATATAACCCATTTGAGAGTTGTGCTAGTGCACAAATACTTATAAAGAAGGAAAAAAGTGATTAAATGATATTAAGTGTAAGTAGAAGAACGGATATTCCTAATTATTATTCGGAATGGTTCTATAATAGAATAAAAGAAGGATTTTTATATGTTCGTAATCCTATGAATGCTCATCAGATAAGTGAAATAAAAATTACTCCAGATGTTGTAGATTGCATAGTGTTTTGGACAAAGAACCCTTTGCCAATGATAAAGAGGTTAGACGAGATAAAAGATTATAATTATTATTTTCAATTCACATTAACGGGATATGGAAATGATGTTGAGATTAATTTGCCAAATAAAAAAACAAAAATGATTCCAGTATTTCAAGAACTATCTGAAAAAATTGGCAAGCAAAAAGTGATTTGGAGATATGATCCTATATTCTTTTCTGATAGATATACGAAAGAATATCATTTGAAGGCATTTAAAAGTATTGCTGAGGCTTTAAGTGGATACACGGAAAAATGCGTGATTAGTTTTGTTGATATATATCCTAAAAATAAAAAAAATATGGATGGATTGTCAAGTTATGAATTAAATGATGATGAGCTGCGGGAATTTGCTGAGAAATTAAGTAAGATAGCTGCGGATAATAATATTAAGATTGGAAGTTGTGCAGAAAAAATAGATTTGGATGAATGTGGTATAATTCATAATTGTTGCATAGATAGAGAATTAATTGAAAAAATTATCGGATGTAAACTTAATGTTGGCAAAGACAAAAATCAGCGTAAAGAATGTGGATGCGTTGAAAGCGTTGAAATAGGTACTTATAATACATGCAAAAATGGATGTGCATATTGCTATGCAAATTATAGTTCAAAAAGTGTAGAAACAAACGCTGCCAAATATGATCCATCGTCACCTCTTCTATGTGGGCAGGTTCAAGAAGATGACAAAATAACGATTAGAAAAGTTGAGTCATTAAAAGAAACACAACTAAGTATTTTTGATATGTGAGTTCATTGTTATAACGTATATTTTTAAGAGTATATCTGGCTTCATTTTGGCTCTAAAAATTTTAGATGAGGTACACAAAAATGCGAAATAAGATGAATATGAAGAATAAAACGTACAAATATGTACCAAGAAACAGCCAGATAAATCTCTCCGCCCAAGAGTTTGAGCTGGATTGCATTAATATTATGAATTTTCTGGGGATAGCCAGATCTATTTCAGAAAAGACGATAGCTGAGGGAAAGAGATTTGTTTCGAGATATTATAGAAATAGACGACTTCGAGAGTTTTTAAAAGAACTGGATTTATCAGAGGGGCATTCTTCTGGCATCCCAACAATACAGGAAGAACTTGAAAAGAATGGCTCACCAAGAGCGGAGTCATTTACGGATGAAGATAGACGAGCTATGAGAATAAGAATTCAAATCCATCTGGCGTTTTTGGAAGCGGATGATCAAGTTTCGCTATCAGATAGCTATGAAAAAGCGGCGAAAAAAGTTATTGTATCATGAGGACTACCTGATAGATGCAGGTGTGCTGAGTGGAATTAAGAAGGCAAATTCGTTGGAATTTATGTTTTTGGAAGTCCGAATGATGGATAAATCTGGAATTGATTGAAGATACAAATTCTGGTCAGGAGCCGCTTGCGATGAAGAAGGAAAAGAAATCAGCAGAAAAATTAGCAGATCCAGTTAATCATACAAATGCTTTTATGTTGTAGTCAATAACTCTTATAATGAAGATGTGGAATGTCACAGAAAATGTCGTAGAAATGTCATAGAAAATGTCACAGAAATTTTGAGAAAAATCAAGTGGCTAAAATCAGAATATTCTAAGAAGAATCCTTCTAAAGAGTGCGTGATTCTTAAAATGATTTTTGAAAAACGAATATTTTAAAGTTAGTTTCAACGAAGTCTCACGAGATTTGAGACTGAGTGAGACTCTATGATATAGCAAAATGCGATAAAAATCGGTATTTGCAGGTGAATTATAAAGTTGTAGTCTCAAGACAGTTTTATTTTTGAAATCGTTTGTTGAGACTAGCATGAGACTGAGGAGGTTCAAAATCATGGGCATAAGCAAAAAGGATTGGAAATTATTTCGAGAAAGATTATCAGGCTGGCAGGAAAATTATATGGAAGGTCTTGTTAAAGAGTATGCAAATTTTCTGAATGATGATAAAAAGCCTGCATCAGAAAATTCTGGGAACTTGAAAAACGGATAAAAGAAGATAAGCGCCATCCGGGTGTTATCATGGAGATGAGTAAATCAGAGGTAATATGGGATATTGTTCGTCTCATTAGACTGAAAGTAATTACATATAATGATTTATCAGACTTTAGTGATGAATTACAGAATGAAGTAAAAAGAATACTTGAGTTGAGCAGGTGATACATATGGAGATTGGTGCAACAAAAGCAGTTCAAGATCGACTAAAAACAACAAAGATTGAAGAAAGCAAAGGCACTTCACTTGTGTTCTGTTGGGACACACATTTGACGAAAATAAAAGGAAGAAATGTCTTGTTTATTGTGAATGCCAGTAATCGTTATACAATAGCAATGACAGATATTGAACCAAGAAACTGGAATTACTATACAATGCATATCCGCAGTATGATTCATGGCGTGATGCAGGAAATGGGATATTCCGAGGATCAGATAGGGCAGTATTTTAAAATGTCAGGCGATACAACTGTAAAAAAACTCATGGTATGAAATCGGTTGGTGGCATTAACAGAATGGTAATGGATGCACAGTATTTTGGTAAGAAGTTGGAGAAAGAAGCAAAGTATCAATGGGAACTTAGTGAGTATCTGAACAGATATATTTGCCAGCCAGAGGGATTTGATGCATATGGATATCCGAGTGAACTTTTTAAATTAGACATGGAACGACTAGGGATAGCTACTAAGAGAAAGCCGGCAAAGGTAATTGATTTTACCAAGTACATAGATACTAATCGCAGTACTAACCATTAGCGCAAAAGAATTGTAAAAGCAATTGTTTGGGCATAAGAAGTTAGTTTGCAATGACAAAAAGCAAGATATATAAAATAATTCGTCGCTAAAAAGGCGACGAAAAAAGCGACGGAAAAGGAGAACATTCATGAGCATAACATTTGAAATAGTCAAATTTAAAAAGCCAACAAAAGATGATTTGTCTAATTTACATATGCTTAATCCTTATGGTTCTATTCCGATATTAGATGATGATGGCGATAGCACGGGATGGAATATTTATATGTTCAGGGCTGATGATAAGGGTATACAGAATATTATAAATAGCAGTTATGCAGTCAAAATGGAACTCCCAGAATGCATTACAGATTATGATAGTTTTTTTGAAGATTTGGGATTCCCTAAAGAGGTAGTAAGGAATGGAGATGTTCGCATTATAAAATCCAATTCCAGATATATTACTATTTCTTATGGTGATAAATCAAAGGAGATAGAAAAAAGCAGGCTTGAAAAATATAAGGTGATGGTTCGAACAAAATGTGTTGTTTTGAAGATTAAGGCTTTATGGAACAGCAGTGAAAATAATCTATATGGTATAGATAAAAAGAAAGCTATAAAGTGTATACCAGATATTGAAAATTATGAATATGTTCCAGTTAATAATAGTATGCTGGCAAAAGCAGAAATTCCCTTCTTGATATTTGAAAGAAACCGGGGAAAATGTTTTATAGAGATGTATTGATAGAATCTAGAGAAAGGAATGCTTTTATGAGCAAAGAATTACAGATAAGAAATAGCACTGTGGATTTTCTAGTTTTCACACGAGATGCAGGAGAAGACGGAATAGAAGTCAGGGTTCAGAATGGCGATGTATGGCTTACGCAGAAAGCAATTTCGCAGCTTTTTGATGTAGATAGAAGTGTGATTACAAAACATCTGAGCAATATTTTTAAAGAGGGAGAATTAGATGAAAATTCAGTTTGTGCAAAATTTGCACAAACTGCGGATGATGGGAAAACATACAATTATAAGTTCTATTCATTAGCAGCTATTATTGCTGTGGGGTATCGAATTAATTCAGAACGGGCAATGCAGTTTAGAACATGGGCAACAAAAGTATTGGATACATTTACAAAGCAGGGTTATGTTCTTGATAAAAGCAGATTGATTAATGGACAGATTTTCGACGAAGATTATTTTGAGCATCTTATTGCTGAGATTCAGGAAATCAGAGCAAGTGAGAGAAGATTTTACCAGAAAATTACAGATATATATGCAACAGCAGTTGATTATGATAAGAATTCACAGATGACAAGAGAGTTTTATGCAACAGTTCAGAATAAGATGCATTATGCAGTTCATGGTAATACAGCGGCAGAAGTGATAGTGGCAAGAGCTGATCATAATAAGGAACATATGGGACTTAAATCATGGAAAAATGCGCCTGATGGTAAAATAGTAAAAACAGATGTGTCAATTGCAAAAAACTACTTGGAAAAAGAAGAACTTGCAGAATTAAATGAGATTGTGACAATGTATCTTGATTATGCAACAAGACAGGCACGAAGACATATTCCTATGACTATGGAAGATTGGAAAACAAAGCTTGACGCATTTCTTAGATTTAATGATGCGGATGTACTTCAGGATAAAGGAAAAGTAACAGCAGCTATTGCAAAGGAATTTGCAGAAAGTGAGTTTGAGAAATACAGAGTTATACAGGATTCACTATATGAAAGTGACTTTGATAAATTGATGAATGATATGGAAAAGAATGATGCTATCCATTAGTACCTCAAAATTTCTAGTTGCAGAAACATCGTCCGGAGATTATAATTTCCATAGGTGGACTTGCAAACCGACAGAATATTATTTTGTGAATCGTAAACAAACCTGCAAGCCACCTGAACTACACACAATAATGAAAACCTGCAATGGTACTGGATTGGTACTAAAAATATGTGAAACGAAAAATAACGTGTGGAAAAGGTGTGAGTTATCAATACGAAATGGTATAGATAACTACGTTAAAATAACCTGAATCAAACCAGATTCTTCTAGTTTGAATAACGGATTAAAATGCTGGAAGCCTGTATTTATGCGGGTTTCCGGCATTTGTTTGTTAGGGCAAGGCCCTGTTGAGCAAAGCTCAACAAATAAACCACTTGCTATGCGAGTGGTTGAAGACGCTTTAGCTTACAGTAAAAAACCTCCAGTGATATAGTAAATGCAGGTTCGCCAACCGCATTTAATCACAGGAGGTATCCATAATGGACAATAATAGTTTATCACATACAAAATGGAACTGTAAGTATCATATTGTATTTGCACCAAAATTTCGTAGAAAAATAATATATGGGAAGTTACGTCAGAACATAGCCAATATATTAAGTGCTTTATGTAAGCGAAAAGGTGTCAAAATAGTGGAGGCAGAAATGTGTCCGGATCATGTTCATATGTTGGTAGAAATTCCGCCAAGTATAAGTGTATCAAGTTTTGTGGGATACTTGAAAGGAAAAAGTACACTAATGATATTTGAGAGGCATGCAAATTTGAAATATAAATTCGGAAATCGTCATTTCTGGTGTAGAGGATATTATGTTGACACAGTTGGAAAGAATGCAAAGAAAATACAGGAGTATATTCAAAATCAATTAAAAGAAGATTTAGAATATGATCAAATGACGTTAAAAGAGTATATAGACCCGTTTACGGGTGAGCCAGTAAAAGCTAACCATTAAATTGAGCCCAAGGGGCTCGGTAAGTAAATGTATTGCGGCTGGCGGCCGATTCAACGAGTCTTTAGACTCAAACGCCGGAAACGAGCCCTTATAGGGCGTGAGCAAACCACCGGCTCAGCCGGTGGTTATGATTTATCAAATGGCTTTAGTTTGGCTCTATTTGAGAACGGAGTGATGATAGGAAAGATAGAACGGACAGGAATAAGGAGGAGATTGCCATGCAATATGCCAGAAAGTTAAGAAAAGGTGACAAGGTAGCAATTGTTAGTTTGTCAAGCGGAATGTTAGGGGAAGAATTTTGCAGTCATAATATAGAAATAGGTGTAAAGAGATTAAAAGAATATGGATTAGAGCCAGTATTTATGTCAAATGCATTAAAAGGTATTGAATACTTAAAGGAGCATCCTGAAGCCAGAGCGAAAGACTTAAAAGATGCTTTTTTAGATGATTCTATTGCAGGGATTATTTGTGCAATAGGTGGTGATGATACATACAGAATTTTGCAATATTTGATGAAAGATGAAGACTTCATTAAAGCGGTACAAAAGAATCCTAAATTATTTACCGGATTTTCGGATACCACGATTAATCATTTAATGTTTCACAAACTTGGGTTATCTACATATTATGGTCCAAATTTTATATGTGACTTAGCAGAGATTTCTGATGAAATGTTGCCATATAGCAAGAAGGCATTTGAAAGCTATATAGAAGGAAATGAATATTGTGAGATTAAATCAAGTGAAATATGGTATCAGGAAAGAACTGATTTTTCAAAAGAGGCAGTTGGGACAGAGAGAATTTCTCATAGAGAAGAACATGGATTTGAATTATTACAGGGGAAAGAATGTTTTGAGGGAAGACTGTTAGGCGGTTGTTTAGAGAGTTTATATGATATTTTAACAACAACGAGATATGAAGATGAAAAAGCAGTATGCGAAAAATATGGATTATTTCCTGATATAGAGGAGTGGAAAGAGAAGATTCTTTTTATAGAAACCTGTGAAGAAAAGCCTGTACCAGAGCAGTTTGAAAAAGAAATTGCTATCCTTAAAGAGAAAGGTGTATTTGATGTTGTTAGTGGAGTTTTGGTTGGAAAACCACAGGATGAAGCATACTACGATGAATATAAAAATATTCTTGTGAAGGTAGTAAATAATCCAGGTTTACCGATTGTTTATAATGTGAATTTTGGACATGCAACTCCAAGATGTACTTTACAGTATGGTGCTATGGCTAGAGTAGATATGAAAAGGAAAATAATAAAATGTGAGGTAATGTAAATATGCTAAGATTAAGACCATACAATAAAAATGATGCAGAAATAATTATGTCATGGATAAAAGACGAGAGCGCTTTTTATAAATGGACAGCAGGAGTTTTAGGGGAATATCCAATTTCTGAGGAGCAATTCAATACAGTAAGTAATCTTATGGCATTTACTGCTATAGATGATAACAATGTAGTGGGATTTTTTACCATGAGAAGACCAAATGAGTTTTTTAATGAATTACGGTTTGGCTTTGTAATCGTTGATTCGAAAAAACGTGGGCGGGGATATGGAAAAAACATGCTGAAATTAGGCTTAAAATATGCTAAAGAAATATTCGGCGTTAATAAAGTTTCATTAGGCGTTTTTGAGAATAATGAATCAGCTTATTATTGCTATAAGGCGATAGGCTTTGAGGATGTATCTCAAGATGAAATAGAAAAGTATACTGTAATGGGAGAAGAATGGAATTGCCTTGAACTGGAAATAAATCTATAAAGTAAGTAAGATTTAAATAATCATGTCTTGGAGGTATGGAGAAATAGCTAACTTGAAAAAGTAAATTCCAGTGCAGAAGTAAATTCCACACTCATTTAAAAGTTCTTGATTTTCTAAGAGTTTTATAAGCTCAAAACGCTTATTTCTGTTATAATAGGAGTAACTTCTTG